>CAYGRH010000236.1:0-5534 GCA_964352165.1 uncultured Hyphomicrobiaceae bacterium
TTGGCGCGATCAAAGGTCTAGCTATCTCGTTTCCGGGTACAAGCGGCGTGCCCCAGCCACTGACCGGCGGGGTGTTCACCCCGGCGCCCGACGTTGAAGACGTGATCAGGGCGTCAAATCCTCAATGACGCGGATCAACCCGCGCGTGATGCGCGCCAGATTTTCGTAATCGACGTTGTCGGGCGTATCGTTCAGCTGATGGTAGTATGGATTTCTGAACGGGGCCGTATCCGTCACCATGAGGGCTGGGAAACCGAATTGGTTGAAGGCCCAATGATCGGATAGATCGATGCCGGGAATGAACCCCGGAGCGATGCCGCCGATGGCGGGAAATCCGCTGAGCTTTCGGAATTTGCGCGTAAGGGTGTGCGTGATATTGCGAGCGCCGGGGAGTCCGACGAAAGCGACAAAATTTCCTTTGTCGGGATAGACCCAATTGAATGGTGCCGGGAAATCCTGAGAGCCTGGTCTTTCAGAAAAATAGCCCAGCGTTTCAAGCGCCATCATGCCCTTGATATTTTCTCCTTGTGCCTTCAGGCGATTGGCGGCCTGCCAACTGCCCATGTCAGGTGTCTTGCAGTAGGGCGCTTCCTCGTTGACGAAGAACTGCAAGCGCAAGCGATGGTGTTCAGGGCGGTGCTCGCGCAGTGCGCGAGCGATTTCCAGGAGGGCTGCTACGCCGGTGCCATTGTCATTGGCACCGGGGCAATTGTCGGGAGAATCGTAATGCGCGCCGATTACGTATGTCGGCGGTGAGCGTTGCTGTTTTGCAGGTTCGATCACGGCTTCGATGTTGCGCACAGGGATGCCACCATCGACCATGTATTCCTGGGCTTGCGGAGTGAAACCGAATTCGGTCAGTCGGCCTTCAATGGCCGCCGCCGCTTTTTCGAGTTCCGCGTAATAGGCGACATTGTGAGGAACGGACGCGATTGCGGCGACATGGCCCCGAAGGCGTTCGGCTAGTTCTTGATCGTGCTGTGGCAGGGGCTCGACGGGTGAGCGATGGGGCTGTAGCGGGAAGACGAGAGCGTAGAGCAATACCGCTGCGATCAAGACGACGATTGCGCTGAGCAGCACTGCGGAGATGGTCAGGAACTGGAAGAATGCCGGCGCAAAAAGCTCGCTCATGCTCGTGGCCCGTGATTGGAGTGCCCATCGAGCAATCCGGTTGTGTTCGGTTGTTAAGATAAATCTACGCGTGTTTTCTTTACTTCATAGCAACACGGCATTTCCAACTTGTTGCAGTCAGATGAGCGCATTTGATTCAAATTTTATGGGGCTGCTAATTTGGGCTTTTCTAGGGGTGGGTTTGCCCGGCTGCGCACAAAAAAAGCCGGGCGCTAGAGGCACCCGGCTTTTCCAATGACGGTGGAATGGGCATTACCTGCACGACGGGTATCGAAGTGCGGTTGAGCCGATCTGCGGTTTATTCCGGGCTTTTGCCGTCCTCTGTGTCCGCAGCCTGTTCCGGTTCTTCGGGGGAGGCTTCTGCTGGAGGCTTGGCTTCGGCTGGTGGCGCGGAAATCGCTTTCTGGCGCGATTTGGGCCCTTCGTCCTTGCGGGTCGCCGCCATCGCCATGCGCATATCGATGTAGCTGCCGACAATTTCTGTCAGTTCGTCGATCTTGTTTTCAAAGAAGTGGTTAGCGCCGGGCACGATCTCATGGTCGATCTTGATGCCGCGCTGGGTTTTCAACTTCTGCGTCAGTTCAGCAACCGAGGCGGAAGGGACGACACGGTCGTTGTCGCCGTTCAGCATCAGTCCCGAAGATGGACATGGTGCGAGAAATGAAAAGTCGTAGAGGTTCGACGGTGGGGCGACACAGATGAAGCCTTCGACCTCGGGCCGGCGCATCAGGAGCTGCATGGCGATCCAGGTGCCAAACGAGACGCCTGCGATCCAGCAACTGCGCGCATCCGGTTTGACGATCTGCAGCCAATCGAGTGCTGAGGCCGCATCAGCCAGTTCGCCTGGTCCACCGTCCCAGAAGCCCTGTGAGCGGCCGACGCCGCGGAAGTTAAAACGCAGGACGGAAAACCCGCGGGCGACGAAGGCGTGATAGATCGCGTAGACGACCTGGTTGTTCATCGTGCCGCCGAATTGCGGGTGCGGATGCAGGACCATGGCGATCGGGCCGTCGCTTGGGCCTTCGTGGTGATAGCGGGCTTCAATTCGGCCGGCAGGGCCGTTGATAATAAGTTCGGGCATTGAAGGGCTCGTGCCTCTTGCTGGTGTGAATTTCGGTTCGAATGGGGTGGCGGGCGATCAAGCGCCAGGTTTCATTGCGGGCGACGGTTCCGTCTTGGATTAGTTGAGGTCACAATCTGGGCAGTGCCGGTTCAAGCTTGCCTCGGCGATCTGCGCCGTGTTGCTTGGGGCCGACCAGGGATATGGGCTTCCATTATGTGCAGCAGGCATGCCGGGTAGGCGTGCTCGCTCGTGAAGACGGTCCTTGTCAAGACTATTGCGCGGCAAGACCTGATGGGTATCGGGCTTCGCTTGTGTGAGCTGCACGCGGATACCTCAGGCAATGCATGATGCCAACATGGCTGATCAGCACGTCATTTACAGTAAAACGTCTCGGATGCCACGGTGATGGTGGCGTTTTTTGTCCACCCTTTAGCCTAAAGGGCCGCGCCCGCCTATAGTTCTAAGATATTGCCGAGTTCGCAGTCGGCAATGCGATCTGGGACGGTTTCCAACCGTGAGGGCGGACCTGGGAGCAACGCAAAAATCGTTCGCTCACAATACTTGACTTGTGCGCTCGGAATTTCCATATTCCTATCGAGTTTAGAACGGTTCGAAAAAGTTGGCTACCCGTCAGTTGGTGCGATCCAACCGGTTTAATGGCCTGGATATGTCCAGCTTTTCAGGGCCGTGCGATGGTAAGGCGCTGCCGCGCTGGCCTCTTTAATACCGTCGGTGAACGCGGACCGTCACGTTTTGCATTCGGGATAGCGGGCATGGAATTGAACACGAAGGGCCGTTACGCGGTCATGGCGATGGCCGATCTTGCCAAGCATGGCGAGAATGGCGCCGTCTCGTTGTCTTCGATCGCCGATCGCCAGCAATTGTCGTTGGCCTATCTGGAGCAGATCTTCCTGCGACTGCGTCGCGCCAAGCTGGTGACGAGTGAGCGCGGACGCAGCGGCGGGTATCGACTTGGCCGGCCCGCGAACCAGATCGCGGTGGCGGAAATCATGAAGGCTGTCGAGGAGCAAACCCGAATGACGCGCTGCATGGATGGTGGCGTTGGGTGCCTGGGTGAGGAACGTTGTCTGACACACAACCTCTGGCACGCATTGGGCGGTCATATTTCGTCATTTCTGTCGACGGTCAATCTGGCCGAAGTGCTGGATGGAATTCCTTCCGAGAAGTTGCCGCAGACCGCGTTGCGGCAACGGCAGGAGACAGATCGCGGTAACGAAGGAGCGCGTGCGGCCGAATGAACGGTTTGCGTACATACCTTGACTACAACGCGACTGCGCCGATGAGGCCGGGTGCGCGTGCAGCGATGGTTGCTGTTATGGACACGTGCGGGAATGCATCCTCAGTTCATCGCGAAGGCCGGGCTGCGCGCCGTGTAGTCGAGGATGCGCGTGCACAGGTTGCCCGTCTCGCCGACGTGCCGCCTGGTGAAGTCGTCTTTACCGGCTCGGGAACGGAGGCTGCCAATGGGGTGGTGCTGCGCCAGCCGTGGGATGTCATCGTTACATCAGCGCTTGAACATGATGCGGTCATCGGTGCTGCCAATGCCGGCAGTGCGCAGGTTGTTTTGGTCGATGTGATGCCAAGCGGCCAGATCGATCTCGGGCATCTCGAGGAGGTTCTTGCCGAACCTTCGTTAAAGGAAAAGCGCGTTCTGCTGGCGCTGCAAGCCGCAAACAACGAGACCGGTGTGATTCAGCCCGTTCGCGAGGCTGCGCGTCTTGGCCATGCTGCCGGGGCGCAATTGTTCTGCGACGCGGTTCAGGCTGCCGGCAAGATCGGTATAAGCCGCTCGTTGTTGGGGGCTGATTATCTTGCAATCTCGGCGCACAAGCTCGGCGGCGCGCAGGGTGTGGGAGCACTGATCATGGCTCCGCAGAACGGTTTCAAGCCGCTTGGCGTCGGCGGTGGTCAAGAAAGCTATCGCCGTGCGGGAACTGAGAATGTCGCCGGGATTGCGGCGTTCGGTGCCGCCGCTGAAGAGGCGCTGGAGGGGCTTGCTGCTTTTGGCGAGTTAGCCCGGCTGCGCGATGAGCTGGAAGCGGAGCTTTGCGCCTTAACGCCCAATGCTCAGGTGTTGGGTGGGAAGAGCCCGCGTCTTCCCAACACCAGTGCCGTCGCGCTTCCCGGCCGGCGGGCTGAGACAATGGTGATTGCGCTCGATCTGTCCGGAATTGCCGTTTCTTCGGGGGCGGCCTGCTCGTCGGGGAAAGTGTCCCGAAGCAGGGTTCTTGAGGCAATGGGCTTGGACGACGAACTGGTTGCGGGAGCCGTTCGTATCTCGATTGGGTACGCGACGACGCGCAACGACGTGGAGAGACTTCTGGAGGGCTGGGACCAGTTCCGCGAAAGGCGGGGCGAGGGACAGCTTCAAACGCAGAATGTGGCTTGAGACAAAACGAAACTGAAATTTGGCGCGGATCCGTTCGCGCCCCGTTGAGACTTTGAGGAGAATGCGATGCCAGCGGTCCAAGAGACCATCGAACAGGTCAAGCAGATCGATGTTGACCAGTACAAGTACGGCTTCGAGACCGACATCGAGTCGGTCAAGGCTCCCAAGGGGCTGAGTGAGGATACCGTCCGCTTCATTTCCGAGAAGAAGGGCGAGCCCGAGTGGATGCTCGAGTGGCGGCTTGATGCCTATCAGCGCTGGCTGACGATGACGGAGCCGACGTGGGCGAAGGTGAATTATCCCAAGGTCGACTTCCAGGAGCTTTATTTCTATTCCGCGCCCAAAAGCACGGAAGGTCCGAAGAGCCTTGATGAAGTCGATCCGGAACTGCTTGCGACATACGAAAAGCTCGGCATTCCGCTGAAGGAACAGGCTCTGCTCGCTGGCGTGCAGGGTGCCAAGGTTGCCGTCGATGCGGTGTTTGACTCCGTGTCGGTCGTGACGACCTTCAAGGCGGAACTTGCCAAGGCGGGCGTCATCTTCTGCTCGATTTCCGAAGCGCTGCGCGAGCATCCCGAACTGGTGAAGAAGTATCTCGGCTCGGTCGTGCCGAAGTCGGACAACTACTACGCCTCGCTGAATTCGGCCGTGTTCTCTGACGGATCGTTTGTCTACATCCCCGAAGGCGTGCGCTGCCCGATGGAGCTGTCGACGTATTTCCGCATCAACGAAAAGAACACCGGGCAGTTCGAGCGGACGCTGATCATCGCGGACAAGGGATCATATGTTTCCTACCTCGAAGGTTGCACGGCACCGATGCGCGATGAAAACCAGCTGCATGCGGCCGTCGTCGAACTCGTCGCGCTGGAAGACGCCGAGATCAAGTACTCCACGGTGCAGAACTGGTATCCCGGCGACAAGAACGGCAAG
>CAYGRH010000237.1:0-5534 GCA_964352165.1 uncultured Hyphomicrobiaceae bacterium
CGAACGCCGGTGTTGATGGGGGGCCGTGTGGATGTTGGGACCCATCGGGCGTGGTCAGAGTTCCGGTAGGTCGTGTTGCCTGCCGCCTGCGTTGCTGGCTCGTCGGGCAGGTTCTCGCTTATGTCTGCTAAGGAGCCGCGGACTCCAGGTAAGGGGGGCGGTGACATTGCGGTTGAAACGGTATCTTCGCTTCCAGAAATGTCGCTGCCGGACAGCGTGTCGTCGCCGATCTCGTCGTCCGGTTCATCAAATTCGCACGGAGCCCTTGTGCTGTTATGGGGCGAGGCCGGTCGGCGGGCGAGCAATCGAGCAAGTTCCACCGTCAATTCACGCTGCTTGGCGGCGTCGGAATATTCGGGCGTAGGCGATGGAAAGACGGTTGTTTCGTCGGGTGCTTTGGAAGCGCCGGCAAAGAGGGCAAGAAGGTTCATCAGCTTGCCCTTCCTGCCGAAGAGAGCTGGCCTGCAGAAGAGATCTGGCCTGGCAAAGACAGTTGGCTTTCGGCAGATATCAACTTGCCATGCGGTGCTGCCACCGGTGACATCGGCCAATCCACACGGGTTCGTGGCGTACGCATGACACCAACTCCAAACCCCAAGCCGCCGCAGCCTGGAAAACTACGCTTTACAAATTGCCAAACACGTCCCTCACGCGATCGGCACTATAACACTATATGCGGTGTTGCCGGGCCGCAATAGGCAAGTTGCGAAACGGTTGCGCGATCAGGTTATCAAAAGAACTCACAGGCTGGCGGCATCACGACTGACGCGCGTCTGATTGAATCGAGCGCATCGGGCGGGCTTCCACTCGCGGCGGCATCGTGCGAATGAGGTTGGGTCGAATTGTTGCGCCATGGGGGATGCCGATGTTTTTGTTGATTGCCGGGCTTGTCGTGTTTTTCGCCATCCATTTGCTGCCGGCCAACCCGTCGCTGCGCAAAGACTTCGTGGGCCGTTTCGGAGAGAATGCCTACAAGGGCGTGTTCAGCGTCGTGGCGTTGATCGGGTTCGTGATGATTGTGATGGGGTATGCGAAAATGCAGCCCTACCTCGGCTCGAAAAATCCGATCATCTGGGACCCGCCCGGCTGGACCCGTCACGTGGCGTTCACGCTCATGCTGCCGGCGATGATCCTTTTGGTTGCGACCTACGTGCCGTCGCGCATCCGCTCGGCGGCGAAGCATCCGATGCTGCTTGCCGTCAAGATCTGGGCGCTGGCGCACCTCATTGCCAATGGCGACGTTGCCTCGCTCATCTTGTTCGGCGGCTTCCTCGCGTGGGCGGTGATCGACCGGATCTCATTAAAGAAGCGCGGCAATCTTGGGCCAGGGCCTGCCAACGTTTCTGTCGTCAACGACATTGCCGTCGTCGCGATCGGGTTTGGGCTGTACATGGCCATGCTGATGTGGGGCCATCAGTATCTGATCGGCGTCCCCCTCGTCGGGTAGGGTAAGGACTGCGCGCCATGCCGCTTAGCGACACTGGCTGTCTGATCGCGATTGCCAGGCGGCCTGAGCGCAGGGCACCGATGGAGGAATTGCGCGAGGGGGTCGTCTCAATTGAAGCGGGGCTTGAAGGCGACCACAAGGGTGCGAAATTCAAGAACCGCGCAATCACTGTACTCGCTTTGGAAGACTGGCGGACGGCGCTAGCCGAGTTGCGTGATCTGGCCGGCGAAGTTCCGCTGTCGTGGCTTGCGCGCCGCGCCAATCTGCTGGTCGAAGGCGTCGATCTGCCGAAGGCGCGGGGAAGCGTCCTGCGGATCGGCCATGTCGAGCTTGAGGTGACTTATCCGACCCAGCCTTGCCGTCGAATGGATGAAGCCTATCAGGGGCTTTTGAAAGCGCTGCATCCGGATTGGCGGGGCGGGGTGACGTGCCGGGTGCTTAGCGGCGGTACGCTGCGGATCGGTGACGTGGCGGAGGTGACCAAACGGTTGCCGCAACAGCCGCGCAAAAGGCTGCCGTAACGGGGAGATCGCCGGTCACGGATGGACGAGAGTGGGTTGATTGGGCCGCGTGTCGACGGCCCATGCCTCAGCGGATCGGGCCTCAGCGGATCGGGCCCCAGCGGATCGGGGTCCTATCGGATCGGGGCCTCAGCGGATTTGGCAAAGGGTCGTCCGAACAGCGGTGCCTAGCGGAAGCTGACGATCAGGTCGGTATAGTCGCCGATTTCGTTGCTGCGGCCTTCGTCCGTAATGATGATCGCAGATCCGGGCTTGATATGTTCGGACAACTGGGCTGCGACGACGTCAGGAATCTTAACCCGAGCGATTGCGTTTTGCGGTGTCTGCGCGGGAAGAGGCAAAGCAATCGGCACGTCGCCATTAGCTGCGACCTTGATTTCGTCGGAGCGGTCGCGGCGGGAGACCTTCTTCCGGCTCTTCTTCGAGCCTGATTTGCTGGCGGTACCGTTGACGTCAGCGGTCAGTGCATACCAGTCCAGATCGTTTCCATCCGCCGTGTAACGTTTGGCGAGGAATACCTGTGTCCCCAGAGGGGCTTCAGGGCGGTCGATTTCGACCGGAGCAGTCATGAGGTCGCTCCAACCCTGGCGAACGGTGATGGTCCCGGTTTTGCGGCTGATCACAGCCGTGATGGGCTTATCGGCATTCTTGACGAGGCGTTCGTTCGTCTCCAGTTCCGCGCTGGTCTTGCGGCGACGCTCACTGGCTGCAACGTAGGATTTTTTCAGATCGTCGCGGGCAAGGATATCTGCGTCCATTTTCGTGTTCTGCTCGTCGAGCGCGGCCTGCAGAACCTTGAGGTCGTTTGCAATCAACTCGATGTTGGCGGTAATCGAAAGGATCTCTGCCTCGAGGGCCTCTTCGGCCGCCTCTAGCTTGGCGATCTCTGCTTCGGTTAGGGCAGCAGTTGGAGCGCCAGCATCGGGTTTGGCGGAAAGCTGGTTTTGCAGCAGGAAGTCGCGGATCTTGCGCTGAGCTGCGGCCAGTTGTTTTTGTTCACCTGCAAATTTGACTGCAACCTTGCGGGTTTCGATTTCGCGAAGACGGATTGCCTTGGCCTGATCGATCAATGCGACGTTGGCCTGCTTGAGCTTGATGGCTGTTTCATCTTGAGTTTTCTTGTCGGCGACCAGTGCGGCAGTCAGGTGTGCGATCCGGCGCGCGCGTTCGGCTTTCACCGATGCGCGGGTTTTCGGGGCTAGCTGATCGGCTGGCGTTTCTGCGGCGTTGGCGGGGCTCACGCCAATCAGCATGTTAGCTGCGCTACGGCCCGGAGATGCGGGTGGGGTCTCGCTGGCCGGAGCCCCCTGCATTTCGTTTTCAGCGACGTTTTCTTCGATGCCAGGAGGCAGAGGTTTGATGAGGTTTGCGTGCGAGATCGAAATCGGCGTCGGCTGTCCTGACGTCACGACGACGCGGCCGTTCATTTCCGTCATCGAAAACAGGTGCTTGGAAAAACTGTAGGGCAGGCGGATGCAACCGTGGGAGGCCGGATAGCCAGGCACGTGGCCCGCGTGCATGGCGATTCCCGACCACGTCAGCCGCTGCATGTTCGGCATGGATGCGCCGGCATAGATGTTCGAGTAGTGCTTCCGGCGCTTTTGCAGGATTGTAAAGACACCCATGGGCGTGCGGTGGCCGGACTTGCCACTGGAAATGCGCGAGGACGCAATCGGTTTCTTGCCGTGGAATACGGTGAGGCGCTGCTTGCCAAGGGAGATAACGACAAGGACGGGCTCGTCGGGCTTCGTGGTAGCCGTCTTGCCTTTGCGGGCGGCATCGGCAACTCCTGGAGACGCTATTGCCATGGCGCCAGCCAACAGTGCGACGGTTAAGCCGCGCAGAAATCCATTTTGCGTCACCGGCAAAGGATTGTCCCTGCTTTTTGAGATCACCTGGGGCGCGGTCTTCGCGCTTTGAGCCGGAGCGAAATTTCCGGCGACGCGCCGCACTGACGTTGCAAAATACATATCAAAAACACCCAACAGACTTGCTGCCCAACACACCGAAACAGTTATAGGACGCGGCTGCTAAATCTTGGTTACCGAGTTACTAATGGTTTGTTATCAGAAGCAAGATGGTGGCCGCAACGATTGAGCCTGCGCTTGGGTCGGTATTGTTCTGGCCGTGTTGCACGCTATCAACGATGTCTGATCTTTTTTGAGCATAAGGCGTGCTAACTGCCTGATATCGATGCAGTCTGTGATGCTGCGTGATCGGGTCGGCGGACAACTTCCGCTGGGGTACCGCGTGCTATAACCGCTCGCCGACAAATTCGTCCACTTCAGGAATGTAAACTTTTAGGATCGTCCATCGATGTCGTCACAATCGTCTGCAGGCTCGAACGCAGGACAAGTTGGAGGGGTAGCCCCCGTCAAACGCCTGATGGCACCGGATATCCAGGCCAAAAAGGGGCTTGAGCCGATCGTCTCGCTGACGGCGTATCACACTCACACGGCAGCGATTGCGGACAAATATTGTGACTTTCTGCTGGTCGGCGACAGTCTCGGCATGGTGATGCATGGATTTGAGACGACCGTTCCGGTGCCGCTCGAATTGATGATTATGCATGGCCGTGCCGTTGTTCGGGGCGCGCGGCGCTCGCTGGTCGTGGTCGATATGCCTTTTGGCTCCTACGAGGAAAGCCCTCCGGTGGCCTTCCGCAACGCGGCGCGCGTGATGAAGGAAACCGATTGCGGGGCGATCAAGCTCGAAGGTGGGCGCCGCATGGCCGAGACGATCCGCTATCTCGTCGATCGCGGCATTCCGGTTATGGCGCATATCGGACTTACGCCGCAGTCAATCAATGTCATCGGCGGTTTCAAGGCGCAGGGGCGGCAACGCGACCAGTGGGCTGAGTTGGAAGACGACGCGGTGGCCGTGTCTGAAGCCGGTGCATTCTCGGTCGTTCTGGAGGCGATTGCCGAACCTCTGGCCGAACGGATCACAAACGCCGTGCCCATTCCAACGATCGGCATTGGCGCATCGGCGGCCTGCGATGGTCAGATCCTGGTGATGGAAGACATGCTCGGGCTTTCGCCGCGAGTGCCCAAGTTCGTCAAGGAATTCGGGGCCATCGGGGCTGCGATCGAAGGGGCTATCAAGGGATATGCCGATGAAGTGCGTGCGCGATCCTTTCCCGCACCCCAGCATACCTATGCCGTAAAGAGCGACGATGCGGCCAAAGCCGGTAGCGGCGCGAGTGCCGGGGCCTCGAAAAAGACCAAAACCCCAGCCAAATCGACCCGGTCTTAATAGTTCAGTGAAGGCTGGACGGTCGATTCTGAGGGCTTTCTCGCGGGTTTATACGTCGAAAACTTGCAACGGCCTCGTGGTTTACGGGAAAGCCCGATTGAGCCGCGGGTTTTACGAGCATTTGCGTTCTTGCGCGCCTGGGCTATCTATGCGCGGCAATGGCGTAACTACCGCGCCACCTGTGTTCTTCACCTAATTCCACCGGCACGCGAGCGCGAGGCGCAACACTGAAATGGTCGACAATAACGATAATCTAATCCGCGAACTGAAGTCGGAGATGGAGCGCGAGCGCTTCGAGAAGCTCTGGAAGA
>CAYGRH010000238.1:0-5463 GCA_964352165.1 uncultured Hyphomicrobiaceae bacterium
CCGCCAACCCTGCCGTTGAGCCGGGCACAAAACCAGCCCCCGCCGCCGCCCAGACCACGATGTCAATGCGCCAGGCACTTCGTGATGCCATCGCCGAAGAAATGCGGCTGAACGATGCCGTTTTCGTAATGGGCGAAGACATCAGCCAATCCGATGCCGGAATGAGCCGCGTGACGACTGGGCTGTTTGAGGAGTTCGGTACCCGCCGCATCATCGATACGCCCGTGACCGAAGCAGGCTATGCCGGACTGGCGATCGGCGCGGCAATGGCAGGGCTACGCCCCGTCGTCGAGTTCATGTCCTGGAGCTTCGCGCTTCAGGCCTGCGACCAGATCGTCAACTCGGCAGCCAAGGCGCGCTATCGCAGCGGCGGCCGCCTGTCCGTTCCAATCGTTTTTCGCGGGCCCGATGGCGCGTCCGCCCAGGCCGCTGCACAGAACGCACAATCGGTCGCCGCAATGTTTGCAAATGTTCCCGGTCTGAAAATCGTCGCCCCCGCAACGGCAGCCGATGCCAAGGGCCTGTTGAAGGCGGCGATCAGGGACCCAGACCCCGTCCTGGTCCTGGAAAGCGAAAGCCTTTATGGCCGTTCCGGGCCCGTACCCGACAGCGACGAGCACCTGATCCCGATTGGGTCCGCAGCCGTCGTCCGCGAAGGTTCGAGTGCAACCATCGTGACCTACGCGAGGGGACTGACACTCGCCCGTAAAGCTGCCGACAAATTAGCGAAAGACGGCATCGAGTGTGAGATCATCGACCTGCGCTCCCTGCGCCCAATCGACTTCGAAACTATCTTTGCCTCGGTCAGAAAAACCAATCGCGTTGTGGTGGTCGAAGACGCCAATCCCGTCTGCTCAATTGGCTCGGAAATCTGCGCGCGTATCGCCATGGATTGCTTCGATCACCTCGATGCGCCACCCGCAAAAGTATCCTCAGCCGATGTGCCGATGCCGTTTGCCGCCAACCTAGAGCGATTGACGCTGCCCGATGCCAATGCAATTGCCACTGCAGTTCGCAAGGCTTGTTACCAGTAGCAACCGTTCGCGAAAGACGCCGCACTCTCGCTACCGGCACCAAGACCGGCCGATGAAGGACGATGAATATGGACGAAGATGACATTCTGGAAGAATTGGACCTTCCCGATGGCGTGCGCGAGGCTGACGACGCTCTGGAGATCCTGCGCGCCTGGATAGCCGACGGTGCACTGCACGTCACTTTTGATCCAGAAACCTTCCGCGACAATGTTGGCGAATGGGGGCGGCTCTTGTCGGATATCGCCCAGCATGTCTCTCACGCCGTAGAACTCGATGGCCAGATGTCGCGGCACGAAGCCATGAGCAAGATCCACGAGGCCTTTGATGCCGGGATGGCAACGAATGCCGTCACAATGCAGGGCCGCATCAAAGGCCGTACAGAACACTGAGACAGAACACTGAGAACGCCGATATGACCGTCCACATTCTTATGCCATCGATTGGCCCTGGCATTGAAACGGCCCGCCTGACGCGTTGGATCGTGGACGAAGGCGCGCGCATCGCGCCGGGCGACGTCATCGCCGAGATCGAAACGGACACCGCCACGATGGAGTTAGAGGCATCTCAATCGGGAACCCTCCGCCGCCGCATTGTGCCGGCCGGTCCCGCTGAAATCGCAAGCGGAACTCCGATCGCGGACGTGGAACCAGTCGCAGCACCAATTGAGGCCGCAGCCGCCGGCACCGCAGAGCCCCCGTCATCGGCAATCGTCTCTCATCCCGCGTCTCATCAAGCGTCCCCGGCCGAGACACAGGCCACGCCTCATGTCGCGTCGAACGCCACCGACATACCTCTGCCCGAACGCCATCCCGTCTCACCGGCCGCTCGCGCAATGGCGCGCGACGCCGATATCGATCTGTCCGCGATCACAGGTTCGGGCCCCGGCGGGCGCATCCTTAAAACCGACGTCGAAACGTGGATCGGCAATCTAGAAAGCGCTCCACCTCACCAGCCGGACACCGCGCAATTCCGCGAGCCTGTTGTGGGTGCAGCCGCTGTATCTAATGACATAGCCTCGCCCTCCGGTCTGGCCGCTAAGCCAATGGACGCAAAGGCAGCAGGCCAATCCCAAACCAAATCGTCCGGGCAATCACCGGCAAGCGCTTCACCGCACCTCGTGATGGTCGTGGATTGCCGCATCGATGAACTGTTGCGCACACGCGACCGCATCAATCTCACTGCGCCGCCGCGCGATGGACAGCCCCGCGAGAAAACGCTCGCCGCCTTCTACATTCGCGCAGCCCACCTGGCGCTCACGTTGCTTGATGATCCGTTTGAGCCCACCGGTACGCGCGACGCTACCGGCAGGTGCGCCCTGACCTACGCCCGCATGACCGCCGCCGGGCTGAACAAGCGCCATTTCGCGCAAGCCGATCTTAGCGACATCGAAGTCATTGCCGCGGCACTGTCAGCAGGCTCTCCTACAAAATCTGAGTTGGGCTTGCACGACGCAGTCGAGAAAGATGAGCATTCGAATCCCACCATGACGCTTCTCGATCTTGGCACATTCCGCATTCAGCGCGCCCAAGGGATGATCGCAACCAATGACGATGTTCTGCTTGCGATCGGAGCAAGCGAGCGCCGCCCCGCGGCTTCCGGAGAACGAATTTCAATCGCCACAATTGTCACAGCCACGCTGACAATTGATACCGAGCGCATTGATCCTGCTGCGGCTGCCGCCTGCCTGGAACAATTCCGTTCGCTACTGGAAGCCCCACGCAGCCTGATCTTCGATCGCCCAAGCGCACATGAAAGCCTTCGCTGAATTAACGGCAAACCGCCGCGGATGTTTACCAGGCACCTGCTCGAAAGAGAAAATCGGCCAAATCAGCGCGGGGTCTGCACCTAATGCATGTGGCACCTCGGGCACGGATCATACCTGTCCACAGTGAACAGCTCGATTAATAGGCATCGTCCACAGCCTTGAGTTCCATCCACTTGCCGCCTCCTGCGCACGCATGCTTGAGATCGAAACAAGATCTCAGGCAGTGATTCTGCCGCTATTTCCCTGGGGGCATACTATGAATACGAAATCATCCTTTGCGATTGCGGCGATTGTCTCCGCGTCAATGCTGGCAGGTTGCGCCGCCGACGGCACATTGCTTCAGACCGGTTCCATTACCGATGAGCCCGCGACCAGTGTTGCGGCCAAACCGAAAGTCGATCCCGCCTGCGTCGCGCTGGTCGCAAAGATCGATGGTCTTCGACAAGAAGGCACACCATCGCGGCTTGAAAAGGTAGCGTCCGGAAAAACTCCCACAGCCAGCGTCAAGCGCGAGGCGCTCGCACGCATGAGCGAACTGGATAAGGCCAACGCCGAATTCCAGGCCAAATGCTCCACAATGGGCACGATGGCAGCCACCACACCGACAGCACCTGCAGCGACACCGTCCGCGCCCGCCGCGACTACGCCGACAACTGCTGCCGCTCCTGCGACCACCGCCGCTAAGGCCGCAACTGCGGCAACGAACGCAGCCGACACGGCCGCTCAGGTGACGGCGGCCGCGAAGGCTGCGGAAGCCGCAAAGGCACAGACCCAGACTGCCGCCAAAGCAGTCAGCGCCGCAGCGGCCCAATAAAGCGCTCGACAAAAGCGTTGCCGAACACACAGCAGCCGGGAGACTTTCAAAAGTGATCTTTTGCAGTCGCCCGGCTGTTTAGTGCATAAAGCGGTGCGTGCGCTGCAACACAGCGCGCACTTGCTATGAGGCAGCACTGCCACACCATCGCCAAGACGGCTTGCGAAGAGTAAGTCCGTATGATGAAACACCTGATCTTCTGAATTTTTGCGAATCAGAACCAGCGACAGCGGAGGGCGGCGTGTCGACCACTCGGGCAACTGTGTACCTGCAGATTACGGCTTCGATTTTCCTGGCAGGGCTTCTGGCGGGTTGCGCAAGTGACGGCTACAACGGCGGACCGATGGCCAAGCCATTACCGCTGGGGCAATCCTGCGGCAATATCCGCTCGGAACTGCGCAGCCTTGATAATCGCGGCGTTCCCAACAAGGTCGAGGCCCTCAATGCAGGTCGGCGGCTATCAGAACGCGACCGCAGTCTAGCCCAACGCTATAATCAGCTTCTCGACAGCTATCTGGCAGCGCGCTGCCACGTGTAAACGTTGCTTAACGGCGCGACCGCCGGGAACGATTTAGGTATTAGTGCGTTTGCAGAAGGCGCACTAACGCGCCTCCTTTAGCGATTTGCAGTACGTCAAACCGGTCCGGGCCGACAAATGGCCCGGCTTTTCTGGCGTCCGCCCCAAAGAGGTTGACCGGAACATGGACAGAAATACGCAGCAGATCGTCGTCTTCTTGCTGATTGGCCTTGTTGCCGGCTGGCTGGCGTCCATCGTCGTAGGCGGCGGCGGACTGATCCGCTACCTCATCACCGGCGTGGTCGGCGCTTTTGTCGGCGGCTACCTCCTGTCGGCTCTCGGCGTCAACCTGGGGATACGCAACGCGCTTGCCTCCCAAATCGTCACATCCACGATCGGTGCGATTGTTGTCGTATTGCTGGCGCGATTGATTGCGTAGATCGAACGCAACAGACTAGCGTTTCAACGCAGCAAAGTGAGCAAATGCGATGATCCCCGCCGAATACCAGCCATATATGCCTTACATTGTCATGGCACTGAATGGCCTCGTGGCAGGTTGGCTCGCCGGTCTTCTGCTCGGCGGCGGCGGCCTCATCCGCAACCTGTTTGTCGGAATTCTCGGTGCCTTTCTCGGTGGCGCGTTGGTCCAGATGGGCCTTCTCAACCTGCCACCGGCCGTCACTGACATAACCGGCGCCATCCCTTACGGAACCCAGATCCTGGTCTCCACAATCGGCGCAATTATCATCGTCGTAATTGCCCGCATCATCGCGCGTTAGCTAGCGCCAGCACTGCCGTTGGCGCGCAGGATTTAGCGATCCAAGCCCGTCGGATAGCGCTTTCCGATTTGCCATTGTGCAAACCTAGACCTTCCGTGGGCTTGATCCTGCGGGCAGATCTGCGATGTCTAAAGGGCTTTCAGCGCAGTCCCGCACCGCTCAAAGACCCGATCAGGAACGCACCTCATGGTTACCGTCGTAGACAACCGCCCCCGCCATCCCGAAAAGGCTAACCGCCCTGAAACCGCGGTTCTGCCGAAACCCGACTGGATCCGCGTCAAGGCATCCCAATCTCCAGTCTACACCGAGACGCGAGAAGTTGTTCGCTCGCACGGCCTGCATACCGTATGCGAGGAAGCTGGATGTCCGAACATCGGTGAATGCTGGTCAAAGCGACACGCCACGATGATGATCATGGGCGACACCTGCACCCGGGCCTGCGCCTTCTGCAACGTGCGCACCGGCCTGCCCGAGCCCCTCAACCCCGACGAGCCCGCAAACGTCGCCGATGCCATCGCCAAACTCGACTTGCGCCACGTTGTCATCACCTCGGT
>CAYGRH010000239.1:0-5463 GCA_964352165.1 uncultured Hyphomicrobiaceae bacterium
CAACTGATCCGTCTAACTCACGAGTATTGGCCACGTTGGACAAGTCGGCGCGGACGATGTCGCCAAATTACACCAGCCCGTCGCGCACAGAAGCGCCAAACCGCCCCTAATTTCACCATGGAAACCCGGTTCACCCCGCACCGGTCCTGCAAACACAAGTCATGACTGCGTCGCCCCCTCCGATGCATCAGGCCCCGTGATCTGAGAAGACCCGAGCATCAGGCCGCACCATCAGGCCGCCTCCGTGACCACTCTGTTGCGGCCCCGCCGTTTGGCTGCGTACAGCGCGTTATCTGCCCGTTTGATGAGACGCTCAGGCGTATCGTCAGGCAGTTCGAACGTCGCCAGACCAACCGAAGCCGTAACCCGGATGGTCTCGCCATTACCGATGCCGAAGGGCTCGGCTGCAATCAACGCGCGAAGTCGCTCGCCGATCTGATAGGCCCGCCCCGCCGGAGTATCGGGCATGATCAGCAGGAATTCTTCACCACCAAGCCGGCACGCCAGATCGACCCCGCGCGTATTGCGCTTCATCCGTGCGGAAAACTCCTGCAGCACAAGATCACCGCAGTCATGCCCATACGTGTCGTTGACGAGCTTAAAGTGGTCGATATCGGCCAACAGAACCGAAAGCGCCCGCCCGCTCTTGCGGCAGTCATTCACAAGCGTCTGCAGATGGGTTTCCATATACCGGCGGTTGGATAGCCCCGTCAGAGAATCCGTAACCGCTTCTTCTACCCTGCGTTCGATGCGATTGCGGAGGTAATCCGAATGCCGCTTGCGCTTGATCTGCGTGCGCACCCGCGCAAGCATCTCGTGTTTTTCAACCGGCCGCATCACGTAGTCATTCACGCCCATATCAAGGCCGCGCAACAGCCGCGCGTCGCCGCCGTGTTCAACCAGCATGATCAGCGGAAGATGCCGTGTCCGGTCGAGTGAGCGAACCTGGGAACACAAGCGCAACCCATCCGCATTCTGCATGCTCAGGCTCACCAGCGCGAGATCATAACTCCCCTCCGACAGCCGGATAAGAGCCTGATTGGGATCACCTTCTGCATCAGCTTCATGGGTCTTGGAAAGCGCCTCAACGATGCGCTGCGCCGAACGGGGATGATCTTCCACAACAAGGATACGCCCGCCGCGGCCCGATAGTGCTTTTTCCAACGCGGCGTTCTCGGCAAGACCCATCTCTCGGCCCGTAGAGGCCCGCATCAGCATCTCATCGTTCAGCATCTTCAAACGCGCGAGATTTTTAACCCGTGTGATCAGCGCGATATCGTCCACTGGCTTGGTCAGGAAATCATCTGCACCGTTCTCCAAGCCCTGAACACGATCCGATGGCTGGTCGAGCGCCGTCACCATGATGACGGGGATGTGGTGGGTTTTTGAATCGGACTTGATCCGCCGGCAGACTTCGAAACCGTCAATGCCCGGCATCATGACATCGAGCAAAATGACATCGACGCGCTCTCGCGCCAGTACAGCCAGCGCCTCTTCACCACCGAACGCCGTCAAAACGTCGAAATACTCCGCGCTGAGCCGGGCTTCCAGCAGCTTGACGTTGGCAGGGATGTCATCGACTACGAGTACGCGGGCGGTCATTGTACTTCTCTGTTCGCAAAATCGTTACAGTGGGCAAGGAACAACGCGGTAATCTGGTCAGGCGTCGCCGATAAACCGACGCACGGTCTGAAGAAAGCTTCCGACCGAGATCGGCTTTGAGATGTAGGCTTCGCACCCACCCGACCGAATTCGTTCCTCATCGCCCTTCATCGCGAATGCGGTGACGGCGATTACGGGAATTTCTCTCAGTTCCATGTCGTCCTTCAGCCACCTCGTGACCTCCAACCCCGAAACCTCCGGCAATTGGATGTCCATCAAAATGAGCTGCGGCCGGTGCTCCCTGGCAAGCGCGAGCGCGTCAAGGCCATTGCGGGTTTGCACGGTCTCATAGCCATGCGCATCCAGCAGGTCGTGAAAGAGCTTCATATTCAGCTCGTTGTCTTCCACGATAAGAACTTTTTTGGCCACGCTCTTCCCTTCCTCGGGCCCCTGATTAGGGGAACCCTCGACGGCGATCGATGTCTGCTGATAGTTCATGCGTTGGGCCTGCGTTGCTTACACGCTTTTTTGCACCGATTCTCGGAAGCGTATGGCGGGGAGTGTGCCAGTTCAGCAGTAACCAACAGTTTAAGGATGCTGAATCGTAAACAAGAGTTTCACGGTCTATTGCCAAGAAAGGTAACCAGAAGGTAACAATGCGTCGCTCAGACACTAAATCAATCATGAACACCGACCAGGCCGAAGCCATCGGTTTGACCGCACTTGGCTTCCTCGCCGAAGACCCTGCACGACTGGCAGGCTTTCTCTCCAAGACCGGGATCGGACCCGATGATTTGCGCGCTAGCGCCCGCGAACCAGCGCTTCTTGCCGGTGTTCTCGATTTCCTGCGAGCAGACGAATCGATGCTTCTGGTATTCACATCGTCCGCCCGGCTCACCCCTGAAAGTATCGAGCGCGCCTACATCAAGCTCTCCGGGCAGGATCAGGAATACCGGTCGATCTGATGCCCAGCAGCCCGCCAGACAAAAGACCAATCAATGGCCGCGGCCACTGGCGAATCGGTATCGACCTGGGCGGTACGAAGATCGAAGGCATTTTGTTGAGTGCTGAAGGCAACGAACTGGCGCGCAAACGGATTGCCTCGCCACAAAACAGCTACCGCGACACGATTTCCGCCGTATCCATGCTGGTCGCAGATCTCGTTTCGGATGCCGGACAGAATGCGGCAGGCTCAGATCATGCCGGCCTCACCGTCGGTATCGGCATACCCGGATCAATCTCACCGTCGAGCAGGCGCATACAAAACGCCAATTCAACCTGGCTGAATGGCAAGCCTTTCGATTCAGATCTGAGCCAAGCGCTCCCCTATCCGGTCCGACTGGAAAACGATGCCAACTGTTTCGCCCTGTCTGAAGCAACAGATGGCGCAGGCAGGGCTCCTGGCGGAAACTCTGAGCGCACCGGACTGCGCACCCATACCGTTTTCGGCGTCATCTTGGGAACCGGCGTGGGCGGCGGCATCGTCATCAATGGCCGCATCGTGAATGGCCCGCGCGCGACCGGAGGTGAATGGGGCCATAACCCGTTGCCATGGCCGCTGCCCGGCGAACTCCCCGGGCCCAGATGCTGGTGCGGCCGGAACGGATGTCTGGAGGCCTGGCTATCCGGCCCTGCCCTTTCAGCCGACCATTTTCGCGTAAGCGGAAAAACGGCAACGGCCGAAGATATCGGAGCCCAGGCTGCTCAAGGCGATCGCATCGCAATGGCAAGTCTTGATCGCCATTGTGAGCGCCTCGCTCGCGGCCTCGCAACCGTGGCAAATGTCATCGACCCGGACGTCATTGTGCTGGGCGGTGGGCTGTCCAAGCTTCCCCACCTTTACGATGAACTGCCCGGATTGATCGCAAGCCTTCTCTTTTCCGATTGCCGAGACATCGTCATCAAGCCACCCAAATGGGGCGATGCAAGCGGAGTGCGGGGAGCGGCATGGCTGTTTGAGTAAGCCTCATTCGGCACACGCGCCAAAAGACGGCCCGCCTAATTGCCCGCCAGACAGCATCGGCCCCGCAACGCCGACATCGGGCCCTAGTTTTCGGATTCGCATTTGGCTGCTGGCAGCATCTTCAGATCCGCAAGCTCACCCCTGATGGCAAACTCGCCGTAATCGATGTGGAGCCGTGTCGAAATCCCGTTGTCAAAAAACCTGAACGACAACTCGTATGACGGAACGGCATCGATCTTCTTCCCGTTTGGCTCGAAATAACTGATCGAAACCGGCCACGACGCGCTGGCACCGAGCCCGCCGGCTTCTGCCAACTTGCGCGGTACACCTGCTTGTCCGTCAACCAGCTTGTTGCCGATGAACGAGGTCGTCAGGTAGACCTTTTCGCCTTTTTCAGACCCGTCATAAAGCGGCACGGTGAACACTCGCGTACCTCGCCGCGCAGCACGGATTAATTCCTGAGAATGCTGCATGGGAAAAAGCGCAGTACCATCGATTTTCAGTCCCTTTTTCGTCGGCGAGCGCAATTTAACATCAACCGCGCCCTCCCCGCTCTTCCGGTCAGCCGATCCCTCGGTTGCCTCTTCAAGTTCGTCATTGCGGTACTGCTTCAGGTCGAACCGCATGCGCCCGCCCGCGGCCTCCTCCCAGCTAGAAGTACGCAGGTCGCTGATCTGAGAATCACCCTCCTGGCCCGACATGCGTGTGACGAACCGCATGTTCTGCGTGTAGCCGTCGCAAACGTTGCCGGTAAGCTCATAGACCATCCGCCCGGTCATATCGCTGACCCCGGACCCTGGTGAAGCGCGGTCCAGCGAAATGTCATAAACCGCTCTGTGCGGTGCAAATTTTACCACATCGCGAGCAGCCTGAGCCAAGGCCGGCGAGGCCGATGTAGCCGCCAATCCCATCTTCAGGCCCAGCGCCAACACGATCACAGCCACGAAACGAAGCGACCAGCGCGTCTTCATATTTTTGAACATCCTGGTTTTCTTGTTGTTTTCCATGAAATGAGCTTAGGCATCGCCGCTGGTATTGCAAAGAGCCTCTCGCAACATCCCCATCCGCCATGCTAGGCAAACCTCAAAGATGGTTGCAGCTTCCTGAAGGGTCCATCCTGCCATGTCTGACAAAATCGCAAATCGCCTCAAAGAGCTTAAGATCGAACTCCCCGAAGCAATGGCACCAATCGGCTCGTACGTCGCACACTACACGGCGGGCGACATGCTGTTCATCTCCGGCCAGATTTCAAAAACCGCAGACGGACGCATTCTGTCAGGCAAACTGGGCGCAGATCTGGCGGTGGCTGACGGTCAGGCCGCAGCCCGCGCCTGTGCGCTCAACATTCTGGCTCAGGCGCATGCCGCCCTCGGCAGCCTTGATCGCATCGTACGCGTCGCCCGGCTGAACGGGTTCGTGAATTCCACCCCGGATTTCACTGATCATCCCAAGGTTATCAATGGGGCCTCCGACCTTATCGCAGAAGTCTTAGGCGAAGCAGGCGTTCACACGCGCGCAGCTATCGGCGTTGCAAGTCTACCCGTAGGGTGCGCAGTCGAGATCGACGCAATCATTCAGATCAAGCCGTGATGGCATCACGTTGGAGCGCCACTATCAGGGACCGTGCGACGTGAGCGGAGCGGACGAAAGCGGAGACAGGAAATCTGGAGGGCTTGTGCCCGACCGGCCGGAACTCGATCTGAACCTTTTTCTTCGCCCATACGCCCATCGCGGGTTGCATGGGCCCGGATATGGCACCGGCAATGGGCATGCCGAAAACTCGGCACCCGCATTCCTCAAGGCAATCGAACGCGGTCATGGCATCGAATGCGACTTAGGCGCCGCGAAGGGTGGTTTGCCAGCCGTCTTTCACGATCGCGATTGCGCCCGGCTTCTGG
>CAYGRH010000240.1:0-5378 GCA_964352165.1 uncultured Hyphomicrobiaceae bacterium
GATCGTCGCCAGATCGGCTTCCAGTTTTTCTATCTTCTTATTGACGTCGGCCTGCATAGTCGGCGGCAATTTGGCGAACACCTCCGGCTTTACGACTTTGCCATCGAGAGTGGGGGCCAGGGCAAAGCCAGTGGGCGCGCGTAGCACGGCGATGTTTTGCTCACGCGCAGTCAACTGCAGCGTCTCGAAGGCCTCGTCCTGTGTGCCGCGAAAACGTTCATGGATGGCGCGATGGCGGGCTTGGTAATCCTCACTGGCAAATGCGGCGGTGAGGGCCAAGGACAATTCGGCAACTGCTGCTTTTTGCGCGACTGCGAATTTGCGTGCCTTACCTGATGGAAGCCTCATTGCTCTTGGCTTTTCGGGGTTTGCGAAGTTTGTGATGTAAACCCAGTCGGAGGGGGCGGCGCGCGCCATGGCCTCGGCTTCGACGATCTGGAATACATTGTCGCGCAGGCCTGTACCGGATGCGCCTACGGCCAGAACGTGTGTGCTGCCTTCATGCAAGGCCAAGGCAAGCCGGATTGCTGAAACCGCGCGCTCGTTGATGGGAGGCAGCGCATCAGCGTCCAGGCTTGAGGTGTCCTCAAAGCCCAGCAAGTGCGGGGACAGGGCATTGCGTAACTGCGATGGGGACAGGGCAAAGCGCGCGGCGTGTCCGGTGCGGGCTTCTGTCGAAGCCGGTTGGGCTGGCACGGCAGGCGGGCCAGAGGCGGCGGTGGTCGCAGTCGCGTCGGTGGCATCCGGGTCATCTGTCCCAGCCTCCGCAGGCTTGGCGGGCGCTACATCCGCGTCTGCTGATTGGTTGTTTTTCTTGGAGCGTTTAAAGAACATGCGTGTTGGTCTCGCCCATTGCTGCCGGACCTGCGGAATGAGCGGTCCGGTTTTGCGACCTGCCGATTTGCGCCGAAGCCTGACTGACGGCAGACTTCAACGATTAATCTGTGACGATCGATTGAACCGGGAGGAAAACCCCAGCTTGAAACTCCGCGGTGCTGGCACAACCGGTTTGCCACAACGCGTCCCCGAAGGGCTCAAAATGCCCTTTATTCCTGCCCCCCCTTGATGTCTCTTTGTGCTCTTACACCACGAAATGGCGTTTGCATGACACGCGCTCCGCTCAGGATGAATTTTGAACCATTGCCGCCTGGCATCGATGGCCGGCAGTCGGAAGCGGCTGCCGATATTCAGCGGGGCGTGCAACGGCTGCTGCGCGCGCACGGGTTTGCGACGATCACGGAACTGAATTTGCGCGGAGGACGTCGCGCCGACGTCGTCGGTATCGGCGCAAAAGGTGAGATTTTTATTGTCGAGATCAAGAGTTCGCTCGCAGATTTCCGGGCCGATCAGAAGTGGCCCGAATATCGCGCGCACTGCGACCGGCTGGCATTCGCGGTGAGCCCGGAGTTTCCAGTGGAAATTCTGCCGGAAGATACAGGGCTGATCCTGGCTGACCGCTTTGGCGGGGAGATCGTCAGGCCTGCACCGGCGCACCCGCTCAGTGCGGCTCGCCGCAAGACTATGCTTATGAATTTTGGGCGCACCGCAGCGGAACGCCTGTTGCTGGCGTGCGATCCTGACTTATCGGGGCGGGCCGACCAATTCCGCGGTTGAGCCTGTGCTGATCCTTGGGCTGATCCTTGGGCCGATGCTGGTGCGATCTTCGAGCGCAGACTTCGGATGATGTTCTGACTTCCCGACTACTTTGGTGCGCGTTTGGCCAGAATGCGCTGGAGGGTGCGGCGGTGCATGTTGAGGCGGCGCGCGGTCTCTGAAACGTTGCGATTGCACAGCTCATATACGCGCTGGATGTGTTCCCAGCGCACGCGGTCAGCCGACATCGGATTATCGGGCGGAGGAGCCTTGGAGTTCGACGGCGCCAAAAGCGCGTCGGTGACTTCATCAGCGTCGGCGGGTTTGGCCAGATAATCGACGGCACCAAGCTTCACGGCCGTCACCGCTGTTGCGATGTTTCCGTATCCGGTCAGAACGATTGCGCGCGCGTTGGGGCGCAGACGGCCCAGTTCGGCGATGACATCAAGACCGTTGCCGTCGTCAAGGCGCATGTCGACCACAGCAAAAGCTGGGGCCTGTGCGCGAATTAATTCGACGCCTTCGGCAACCGAACTCGCGCTGCGCACGGCAAAGCCGCGCCCTTCCATCGCGCGCGCCAGACGCTGCAGAAATGGCTTATCGTCGTCCACGATAATCAAGGAAGCGTCTTCGGGCAGTTCGTCCTGGCGGAATGAGAGGTCTTCGTTCACGTCTTGTCTCCTCAATATTCCCCGCACTATAGCGCTTACGAACGCTTAGCCAAGCCTCAGAAAGAACTAGGAAAGCAGAGTTGTCAGCGATGAAGGTCATAGCCGGCCGAAATGCCGCCTGCCAATGACTGACACAGGATGAGAGTTCATCAAGTATTGTTTGCTGGACTGGAGCAGGATTGGACTTGCTAAAACCGCCTCGCCAACCTCTGCCCGCCTAAAAATTTGATATTGCAGCAAATTCTGGCGTGCAAATTAAAGCGCTGCAACTTCACCCTCGACAGGTCAGGAGCTAGTTACTGGCGGACTGCCACCAGGCTGTATCTTCGGTTTTGGTAAATGCGCTGCGCGGCCAGCTAATCGTTACGATCGCGCCCGTTTCAGGCTCGTCGCGGTTCTCGAGACTAACCGTGGCTCCAGAGCGTTCGAGCAGGGTCTTTGCTATGAAGAACCCGAGTCCCAGGCCGCCCGCCCGGCTTTGGTGCTTTTGATCGCCAGCGCTTCTGGTTGTGACATACGGGTCGCCGAGAGCATCCATAAGGTCGAGGGGAAAGCCGGGCCCGTCATCTGCGATGCGCACCGCAACGGAGCTGCCATCCCAAGTGACACCGACTTCAACACGGCTTTTCGCATAGTCGACGGCGTTCTCGACGATGTTGCCAAGGCCGTATATGACGCCCGGCTGACGCTCGCCAACGGGTTCACGCAGGGATTTTTCGTCGGCTCCGGGCATCGCACCCGATGTGATCTCAACCTTGATGGGCCGCTCGACGTAGGGGGCGGCAGCTTCATCAATCATCTCGCGCACCGACAGCCGGGCGTGCATCGGGTCTTGTTCCGTCGGCTTACGGGTGAGCGTTCGGAGTATCTCGCGGCAGCGGTCTGCCTGCGTTCGCAACAAACGTACATCCTGGATGTGCGGACTATCTTCGCCGAGATCGCGCTCAAGTTCCTTTGAAACCAGAAAGATGGTCGAAAGAGGCGTGCCGAGTTCGTGGGCAGCGGCGGCGGCCAAGCCATCAAGTGCATGGAGCTTTTGTTCCCGAGCGATGACGAGTTCGGTAACCGACAATGCCTCTGACATCAGCCGGCTTTCATTGGCCAGCCGCCAAGCGTACAGCGCGAGGAAAACCATGCTGCAGAAAACCGCTGCAATGACGCCCATCTTATAGAGGAAGGGCAGTTGGAAGCGCAGTCCGGGTATCCAAGGAAGCGGCCAGTATTCATAAACGAGCAGCAAAGTCGCGACCATCGCTACAGCCCCGAGCCCGAGCGTGTAGCGCAGCGGAAGGGTGGCGGCTGAGACAACCACGGGGGCAACGATCAGGATCGTGAATGGGTTGTCGATGCCGCCAGTCAGATGCAGCAGGACCATCAATTGGAGAATGTCATAAGCCAGAAGAAGTGCGGCGAGTTCCGCGCTCATGCGATGGCGGGCGGGAAAGCGAATCGCCAAGAAAACATTGAGCCAAGCCGACAGCGCGATGGTCGCCAGACAGTAGGCAACCGGCATCGGAAATCCGAGGATCAGGTAAACCGCACCCACTGTGAGGAGCTGGCCTAGCACTGCAATCCATCGTAAGCGAACAATGGTTGCCAGCCGCACGGTGGGCCTGCCATTGTCCCATTTCGCTGTATTCTCAGTGACCTGCCGCGCCATACCCAGCTTTCTTTGTTGCGATGCTCTTCAGGCTCGATAGACCCCGGCATCGTTGATGGAGAGGCTTGCCGCGCCTTGTCGATTGGTTGTTGCGATGGATCTCAGTCTATGATGCCTTCCACGTCCGAGCGACATGTACGAATTCCCAATTTCGCGCCGGACGTTATTCTCCCAGCGCCCGCCATAAAACCGGTTCCAACACGCGATGGCCAATGCGCAAATGCGTAAATCGTTACGAAAAGCGATTTTACTGGCCGGTGCCGGGCTGTTGGCCGGGGCGCTGATGGTCGTGGCTTATCTGGTAGCAAGCGATTTATCAGCTTTTCAGGTACCCGATGCAGCCAATCCGGCGGTTTCAGCGCAGCGGATTGCCGAGCGGCTTTCGGCACCGGCTCATTCTGGAGTTGAGGACGACTTTCATGGCAGCAGTGGCGGCGCGACAGGTGGCGTTATCGGAACGTCCGGGAAAGCGCTCATCGGGGGAGCGTTCAAGCTTGTCACGTCAAGCGGCCTAGAGTTCAGCGATCAAACACTTCGTGGCGCACCCTCGGTTATTATTTTCGGACTTCTGGATCGTGACGGGCTAGCCCCACCCGCTCTCAACGCCGTCAAGGACAGCCTCAGCGAGATCGGTCCGGCAGCCGAAAAGGTCCGCATCATTTTCGTCGCGCTTGACGGGAGGCCGGATGACCTAAGCTCGTTACGTGCCTTTGCGAGTGAGTACCCAAGCCTTGCGATTGTTGCCACGGGCGATGATGAGGCTCTTTTGCAGATTGCAAAGACGTTCAAGTTCTACTTGCGAAAAGACCATCAAAGCGGTGGGGCAGCGGACGTAAGCTATGCGCCGTTTCTTTTCATCATGGACGCTGAAGGCAACTATACTTCACATGCCAGGTTACCGACGGACGCCGGAACTTTGAATCCGCTGATCAGAGCTGCTCTCGATTGAGCGTTTTTACTTCCCGCCCCCAAAAGAATCATTCACGCTGGTCATCTGAACTTGACGTCAATATGAACCGGGTGCGTTGCGACCGCACGCCACATAACACCGGACGTGACGCAAGCTAAGGCCGTGGCAGTTCTCAACTATGAGACGCGGCGACAGGGGAAGACAATTCTTGGGGGACGGGCTTGCTCTATCATTGGTACGAGCTCAGCCATGCTGCCGTGCGGCCGGCGCGCGCAGCCGCTGATACCTGTAGACTGCTACTCGATAATCCTTTCAATCCGATGTCACACACTGCTATCGGGCGCCATACGTCTGCTGCCTGTGAAGTGTTCGAGCGAACCACGCGGCGCTACGACAAACCGTCATTCGACATCGCGACTACACACGTTGATGGAGCCGAAGTTTCGGTGAGCGAAGAAGAAGTCTGGCGCAAGCCATTCTGCAGGGTCGTTCACTTCAAGCGGGGTATCGCTGACAACCGAGCGGAGAAAGACCCAAAGGTTCT
>CAYGRH010000241.1:0-4975 GCA_964352165.1 uncultured Hyphomicrobiaceae bacterium
CCGTTACTTGGGCAAGAGCTCGGGGTCGAAACTGAAAGTTGGCAAGTCGGCATCCCTGCCCAAGCTCAAACTCGGTAAAGGCAAATTGGCGAATAGCAAGCTTGGCACCTCCAAGCTCGCAAAAGGAAAATTGTCAAAACTCGGCAAATCGAAAGTATCGAAATCTACGCCCAATCGCGACAAGGTCGCTGTGGCCCTTCCTGCAAAGAAGATCGCCAAGAAGAAATCCTCGACAAGCGTCAAAGCCATGCTCAAGGACATCGTCAGCGAAAAGATTGGCGACAAGACTTCCACATCGGGCAACAAGAAGTCCGGCTGCAAGCGCTACATTCCGGCTGCCGGGCTGACGGTCAACATTCCCTGCGCCAACTGATTTTCCCACCACAACCAATCTGACAACGCGGGTCCTTTCGGGCCCGCGTTTTCCGTTTGCGCCTCGATATAAAGATTGTGTTGAGCGGCCCGCCCATCGTCAGCAACGAACGTAAGGCGTGCGGCGCAAGCTTGCGCGCGATCAGACTACAAGGCCCACAGGCAAACAGTTTTGCGAGATTGTGATCGGGTTTGGTGGTTACGCTGGCCGCCATTCGCCTATACACTTGATCCAAAGCAATAAAATTTGGCGGAGCATTTGCAATAATGCTTCGCAACAGCATGCAATGAACCTGATGGTGCTGTCTGTTTGCAGAACAAATTGCTTGCGCCAGGGTTCGAGTTCTCGGGAGTATATCAATGAGATCTTTCAACTTGAAAGGCCTTGCTGCTTTGATGTTTGCGGCAGCGGTGTTTCTGGCGGCTCCTAGCGATCGCGCGGCGGCGTTTGCCGGCGCGTCTGCCCAGGCCGCCCAGCTCGCTCACCTTGCAGCCAAGCAGATTGTGGAACGCGGGTCGCCCGTCGTTGAAGTGCGGCGGGGCCGCAACGCGCGTGGATTCCGCAAGTTCAAGCGCAGGGGCATTCGACGCCATCGGCGTGCCCGCGTGCGCTCGTTCAACAGGCGCCGGATCCGCCGTTCGCGCAGATACCGCTTCAGACCGCGGATCTACATCGCGCCGCCTGCCATCTATTATCGCAGCTATAGCTATCGCCGGTCCTATTCCCGGCAGTGCTACCGGCCCTGCCGCTGGAGTGGCTACTCGAAGCGGTATTGCCGGAACTATTGCCGGCGGCACTATTCCTGGTAGGTCTGCGATGGCCTGACTTGGAAATTCTCGCGACAATCGACGGCCCTGCTTATGCGGGGCCGTTCGCGTTTCCAGTCCATCACTGAGAACTTGCCGGGCCACGATCTGCTGCCGCACCGGCTCAAGTCACGCGGCTGCGGGCGGCGTCGCAGTGAACTGAGCTCTCGCAGCTGTCAGGGCATGGCGGACTGTACCGTCCGCGGGGCATATTTCTCCAGCACCGAGCGGGCGCGTTCAGTAACGGCGTCGGCCATCGCAGCCTGTCCTTCGGCTGTTGGATGGAACGCCCCGGAATACGTGGAGGCTAACAGGAGTTGGAACCAGCTAAACGTGCCGAGCTTCAACACCTTTTGCAGAAGAGAGGCAGAGACATGGAAGTTACCGGTCAGGAAGGCATCGTTTGGCGTGCGGAACCAGCGCTGCCGAGGAACATAGGCGCGGTAGTCGGCTGGGTTGTAGGGCACCCAGCGCCCGTCGATCTTGCGGGGAACGCGCAGGTCATCGGCAATGGAAAACGCTGCGTCGGAAAACCCTGCACAGATGCCGCGGCCAATAAACTGACGGCGGTGATGCGCGGCAAACGACCATCCGTGTGTTCGCGCGCTCGCCTCCATCTTGCGGTGGAGCTTGTCGGCCATCCACACGCCTTCTCTGGCTCGTGCGGTGCTCAAGTTGAAATCCGAGACGATCTCCATGCCCGCTGATCCGTCCGGGCAGACATCCGAGCCATCACCGAGCAGCGCCAATCCGGGATAGGCAGCAAGGATGACGCGGTCAGATTGCGACCAGGGCAAATGGAGGATGCCGTGGATGGCACGGTTCAGAGCCTTGTAGCGCTCGTCCAATGTGGCCAAGCCCGTGCTCGCTTCGCTCTGCCCGTGCACCTGACCGAGCCAGCCGCCAAGTTTTTTCAGCAACGACTGATCGTTGAGGACGGCGTTTGCCAGCAGCCGGGCAAACCCGATGTCGTTGCCGCCGATCGAAAGGAACACGAGATCGATCGGACGCGCCTGGTCGATCGGGCACTTGTGCAGGATGAGACCGCCTTCGAGTTCACCCACCGCACCGCCGATATGATAAGCCTCCGGCATATCGCGAATGTCGGTTTGGTTGGTGCCGCACTGGGCAACGGCTGCGGCTGAGATCTGCGACAAGTCGGGTGGATCGGGAACCCATTCGTTGCCCTTGTATCTCAGAAAAAGCCCAGCCGTGATTTCTGCGCCAGAGCAGGCCAATCCGATATACGTCACGGCCCGGTGAGGATCTTCAATCGAGAGTTGGAGGGCTGCGCGGAGCTGATGGGAATACAGTGAGCGATGGCACGCCTGATCGATCCAGCGTGCGTTCTGCTTGATGAACGCTTTATCGCCAATCTCGCTCCATTCGCCAACACGGGCTGGATAGCCGGCCAGATCGGTCTGATTTTCGTCTTTGCCGTAGCTTGCTGAGCGTTCGCGCGAAAACCGCACCGGCATGTCCGGGTTGCCTTCGCCAGAGCCGAAACTGTCGCCCATGCCGACGATAAACAAGTCAGTCACACGTGCTTGGGTTACGGCAATCGGCCGATCGCCGACGCGAACCTCAATCGTTGCGCCGTGGGGGTAGGGAATCTTCAAAACGACAGGCTGATCGCACGGCTGCATCACAGCCATGCCGCGCAAGCGCTTGCCGCCGTTAGGTGCCGTCAGCCAGTTGCAGTTGACGAGGCTGGCATCAGGGACGTTGGCAATTTGGGCAATGATGGCGTGTTGGCTTGGAGCTGCGAATGGTTCACCCCCGTCTGGACACTCGTAACGGTTGGTCTTTGCGTTCCAGCACGTATCGTCGACGACGATTGCAGCCCAACCATCGGTATGCCGCAACGACAGCGTGCGTTCGGCCGAAAGGATCGGCGTGCGGCGTTCTTCGGGACTGAGGGCGAGCCAGGTTGCACGATGCATCTGTGTATCGGCCGGCTTGGAAAACAGACGGAACGGATTTTCAACGCTCCACTCGATCTGCGGACGCGGGCCATAGGCGACTTCGCCGCCCGGGATGTTTTCCAGATCGCCTGTTCTGGTGCCTGCGGGATCGCCAGTAGGCAGTTCGCCAGCGGGCAACTCTCCAGCGCGCAACTCGCCAGTGGGGACTGGCGCGTCACCACCAAGTGCCGGAGTATCGATGGCGGCCGGACTGTCCGTTGCCGGGAGTTCGGTTGCTGGTATGTCGGTTGACGGGTCGGCGAGCGTTTCAAAGCTTGGAACGGCGTCGCGGCGGGGCACTTCCTGCGCGTCAACCGGAGCAGCCACCAACAGGGCCGCCAGCAAGATGGCAACTGGTGATAACGCGGCGAGACGGATCATCATTCGTCGCAATCCCTGAGGTGTTGGCCAACTCACACAAAGCATCGGCTGGATCATCAAGACTGCATCGGGCGGCTAGCGTCCCAGGCTTGTGGCCTCAAGGTACTTACGAAGCCCGCCACAACCGCCAGACCCGCGTCAGTGGCATCATGGCAGCGGGCTGAAGCAACGGATCACGCCCGGCCTTCTCAAGACCTGCCAAATAGGGCTCAACAAGGGCCAGCGGTAAAAGGCTCGCGCGAAGGGCCTTGTCTGGCGACGTGACACTTGCGCGCGCTTCAGCCAGGGCTTCGGTCGCGAATTTGGCCGCACGGCCCGCTGCTGCTGCGCGTTGCGCCGTATTTTCCGGGGCGAGAATGTCGCCGTTGCTGCCAGAAACGACTTCAGTCGATTGAACCGGAAGCGGCCAGCGGCCCTTTGTGGCGAAGTCCGGCAACTTGGCGAGTGTCCGGGCCGTTCCATAGGCGCGGCCTGCCAGAAGACACGCGGATTTTGCCTCATTCATTGCGGACCTGGTCCCGATCTTTGCACCCAGCAAAAAGGCATTTCCTTCGGTGTCTTCCAGATAGGTTGCGAAGGCGTCGAAATCAGCAACCGGGTCGGCGTAAAGATCGGCGATGCGCGCCTCAATCATGGTCCTGATGGGTTCAACCGGCAGAGCGTGCCCGCGAATGACTTCGCTCATCGCATCGGCAAGCGGATTACCGCTGCTTGTATCCGCGTGAACCTGCTCGAGCCAATCCAGCCACCACTGAAGGCGGATCTCGCCGATCATCGGGTCGGTGACGATGAAGGGGATGCGCTCGATTTCGCCTGTGACCGCGGCCCAGGTCATAAGAGCATCACGGGTTTGCGCCGGGGCCAAAAGGGCGCTCAGATAGCGGTCGAAGGCATGCGTTCGAGCCAGTTGATAGGTGGACTGCCGGGTTGTCTCGTCCATCGTGTCGGGTGATCCCGTAGCTGCCAGTCTCGTTTTCTCATCGGCTATCGCCGGGGTCGCTGGCGCAGGTGTGCGAAGCGGCTCAATCGACGGCGATCAATGCTGCTGCCACAGGGCGGCCTTCCGCCAGCAGAACATTGTACGTGCGGGCAGCCGAACCGGTGCTCATCGGTTCCAGACCGATCCCGGCTTGCGCGAATGCGGCCTTGAGTTCGGCCGATGGAAAGACCTGCCGCTCGCCGGTTCCAAACAACAAGAAGCCGACATCTCCTGCTTCGCTGATAACGGCGGCGAAATCCGGGACCGAGACGGTCTGCGCGTTCGACGCCGACCAGGCGAATACTCCGCTTGGCAGGCACAGGATCGAACCGCGATGGCTCATGTCAGCGAAGCGGAAGCCTCCATTGCCGTAGGCATCGATGGGGGCACGGCCTGGAAAGCTGGCGACTTTTTGGCTGTCACTGCACCCCACTTGCTCTGCCCCCACCCGTCAATTCGCACCCCGTCAATG
>CAYGRH010000241.1:4985-5360 GCA_964352165.1 uncultured Hyphomicrobiaceae bacterium
ACGCCGGCCATGCGTATATGCCGCTGGGCAGGCACAGGATCGAGCCGCGGTGGCTCATGTCGGCGAAACGAAATCCGCCATTGCCATAGGCATCGATGGGCGCGCGGCCAGGATAGCGGGCTGTCCGGCCGCCGGATCGGCCTGTCTGGCCAGCGCCGTGCGAAGGTCGGCCGTTATCCTGATCGGGCTCATCCATTGTGCCCGTCAGGCCTCGGCCGCGGCCTGCGATTTGGCGGCCCCGCCTTCTCCCGACCAGTCACGCTTGACACCAATCCACAGCAGGAACGGGGAGGCCACGAAGATCGACGACCACGTACCGATCAGGATGCCGAACAGCATGGCAAAGGCGAAGCCCTGAATGACCTCGGTGCCGAA
>CAYGRH010000242.1:0-5353 GCA_964352165.1 uncultured Hyphomicrobiaceae bacterium
TCCTTGGTCCACTGCAATCGTCGCCTTTGCAACCCCAATGGAGATTGCCTGGAATGACGTCTCGGGAGGGTGGGCCGTATCGCTTGAGCTTGATTGCCGCCTGCCTGAGCGCTTCCTCGTCAGACATGTCTGGGGGTAGCGGCACACGGCGGTCAATGTCGTGTATGACACCGTCGCCCCCATATCGAATCTCGACGTGTTGCGTGGCATCAGAGTAGGTCCACTTGCACCAGTGGATCGTCGGGTTAGGCTCCCAGGTCTTGCAGTACCGTTCGCCCTTCGCGCCAGCGTGCGCGTCAGCCTCGTCAAGCGTCATGCCGGGGTGGAAGCCGCCGAGGTCAATCTTGTCGTCTAGACCTGCCGCGATGGCCGCACCTGACAACGCCACCAACAGTGCGAATGCCAGTGCCGCGCTCTGCATCGCGTTCCCCCATGTGGTTGGAGCAGGCGAAGGGAATCGAACCCTCGTCACTTGGTTGGGAACCAAGAGCTCTACCATTGAGCTACGCCTGCGAATAATGTTCGGACCACGTTCGGAAGGTCCATATCCTCCTGTAACTCACTGTAATTGCATATTTTTCCGCTTGAGCCTAAACCTTGGGAAGCAGATGCTCTACCACTGAGCTACGCCCGCGAACCGGACAAATTCCGGAAAAGTGTGAACCGGTTTTCCGATGAGAAGCAAGACCAAGAAAAAAACACCGCCGTTGCACGGTTACGCATTACTGCCAACGGCGGCCCGCCAGTTTCGCTGGCCAGTTTCCTTGGCCAGTTTCCCGGACCCCGCACTCACGTGCCGCGAAAAATACGCAAGACGTCGCAGTCGTGGGCATTCTAAACGTTACAATCGGGGCCGGCTCGCTCGGTTCTACAGCCAGCAGGCAAGCCTGGTCAAACGCATTTCGGGCCGGGCAGAAGAGGTTTGCCCAGCGCATCCTTCCGGCAGCTACCGCGTCGGCCAGCCGCGATCACCTCGGCATAACCCCTTTGTTATTTGTCCAGCCCCACCCCCGCCATGCTAGATGGTCATGACTGGGGACGAAGCAGGCTGACGGCCTGCGCTTTCTCGTGCCCACAACGGGCGGCGTAGGCGGTTTGGAGGGATGACTGAGTGAACGTGCTGACGACGATTACCGCCAGAACGCAGGAAGCAGAAGACAATGAGCGGATCACGCCGCGCAAGTTCGAGCATCCCGATATCACCGCCAAGGGAGAACAGCGCGCATCCGTGCCGCTGACAAAGCTTGAGACGCTGTGGATCAATACGGGGACGTTGTGCAACATCGAATGCCGGAGTTGCTACATCGAATCGAGCCCAACGAACGACCGGCTCGAGTACATCGCGCGCGCAGAGGCGGCAGCCTTCCTGGCAGAAGCCAAAGTTGCAGGCACCCGCGAAATCGGCTTCACAGGCGGTGAACCGTTCCTCAATCCCGATATGCCCGACATGTTGGACGATGCGTTGGCTTCAGGCTTCGACGTGCTGCTGCTGACCAATGCGATGCGCCCGATGCAGCGTCCGCGTATCAAGGCGCGGCTGCTGGCGACGCAGCAGAAGTGGGGCGGCAAACTCACGATCCGTGTCAGCGTCGATCATTACACGAAGGCACTGCATGAAACGGAACGCGGGCCCAACACTTGGGGCCCGGCGATGGATGGCCTGGACTGGCTGGCGGAAAACGGTTTCAAACTCGCGATTGCCGGGCGCACCTGCTGGAACGAGACCGATGCCGCCTCACGCGCAGGCTATGCCGACCTGATCGCAGAACACGGCTGGCCGATCGATCCGGACGATCACCAACAACTGATGCTGCTGCCTGAGATGGACGAGACAGCCGATGTGCCGGAAATCACGACGGCCTGCTGGGGCATCCTTCATAAGACGCCCGACCAGATGATGTGCGCGAGTTCACGCATGGTCGTGAAGCGAAAGGGAGCGGACGGCCCGGCTGTTTTGCCGTGTACGCTTCTGCCGTTCGATGAGCGCTTTGAGATGGGCGGCACGCTCGATGCGGCTGCGAAGGCAGACGGCGGCATGTTTGCTGACGGCGCGGTGAAACTTTGCCATCCGCACTGTGCCCGCTTCTGCGTGCTCGGCGGCGGAAGCTGTTCTTAGCGCAAGGCTGCTTTCGATTGCTCCAGTCTGACGGACAATTGCCATCCGAGCGGGCACGACCCACGTAGTCATCCGTGGTGCAATGCAGCGCCGATGACGCGGATGGTGCCGGTTTGGCAATACTGATCAACATCGTGGTCTTCAAGGCCGTCTGGATGGCTTGCGTGTGGGGCGCGGCCGAAGGCTTGGTCTGGCTCGGCCCGGTTGCGGCGTTGGGTTGCCTTGCACTGCATTTTTGGCTTGCGCCCAAGGCTGTGCCTGAAATCTACCTTGCCATCATATGCGGCGGGCTTGGCTTCATCAGCGAAGGCGCGCTTATGGCGAGTGGGCTTGTCAGCTTCGCTGGAGCATCGGAAACGTTCAGCCTCGTGCCCCCGCCCTGGCTGATCGCGATGTGGGTTGCATTCTCGACACTCATGAATGTCAGCTTCCGGTGGCTGCGGGGGCGCGCATGGCTCGCCGTCGTATGGGGAGCGACACTGGGTCCGCTGGCCTATCACGGCGGGGCCAACCTGGGCGGCATGGCTTTTCACGAGCCGGAATGGCAGGGGCTGGTGGCCGTCGGCGTCATGTGGGCGATTGCGATGCCGCTCCTGGTGATGGTGGCCCAGCGGCTGGACGGGTGGTCCCGGCAATCGGCCTGAAACGATTGAACCGCAATGAGACAGCTCGTTACGGAACCGCAAGGCAATTCGGCCGATCTCTTCACCAGCGGGCAACCCTAATCGGCATACCTTCAGAGCTGTTTTCAAGCTGACGCCCGACGCGGCGCCGGCCAATTTGCTCCGGGGGAATTTGCCGCTCATGTCACTTAACGTTCCCGCATTGCGCATCGATGATCTGCACAAGGCTTTCGACAAACCCGCCGTGGATGGCCTTTGTCTCACGATCGAAGCTGGCGAATTTTATGCGCTGCTCGGGCCGAACGGTGCTGGCAAGACGACAACGCTCAGAATGGTCGCCGGCCTTCTGCCTCCTGACCGGGGTGGCATCGAGATTTGCGGTATCGACGTTCGCAAGTCACCCGTTGGTGCCAAGCAGATCGTTGCCTGGGTGCCTGATGAACCCATGGTCTACGACAAGCTGACGCCGCTCGAGTACCTGGAGTTCGTTGCCGGGCTGTGGGGCATGGACCCGTCGCGGGCTCGCGCCAAATCCGAAGAATTGATCGGCTGGCTTGGGCTTGCCGAAGTCGCCCATCAGCGCTGCCAGGGCTTTTCCAAGGGCATGCGCCAGAAGGTGGCGCTTGCAGGTGCGCTCATTCACGAACCGCGCCTCATCATTCTGGATGAACCCTTGACGGGGCTTGATGCCGGTTCGGCGCGGCTTGTCAAAAACGTGCTGCGTTCGCTCGTGGCGGAAGGCGTGACTGTGATCATGACCACCCATATTCTCGAGGTGGCTGAACGCATGGCCGACCGCATCGGCATCATCGCGCGCGGGCAGCTTATCGCGCAGGGTACGCTTGAAGAGCTGCGCGGCAAGGCCGGCCGCGAAGGCACAACGCTTGAGGATATCTTCCTGGACATCGTTGCCGGTAACTCCGACACGCTGAGTGCTGCGGCATGAACCAGACGGCAACTCTTGCCTGGTTTGCGCGCCACGAACTGAAGCTCGCGTGGCGGGACTGGATCGCGATGATGTCGGGCGGGCGCAAATTACGCGACCGCACGGTCTGGCTGGGGCTTGGCCTTTTTGCGTTCGGCCTGCATGTCCTCGTCTATGCCGTCATGGCTCCATCTTTTCCCGATGGTGTTGTCATGGACACGCAGATGCTGGTGTCTGTCACCGGCTCGCTGGTCCTGGCGCTATCGATGATGCTTTCGCAGTCGATGGAATCGGTGACGCGGGCGTTTTATGCGCGCGACGATCTCGACCTCATCTTATCCTCGCCCGCCTCCTCCAACCGGCTGTTTGCCGTGCGGATCGGAGCCATCGCGGCATCAACGGCTGCCATGTCGGCGATGCTGGCTGCTCCGCTCATCAACGCGATGATTGCGATTGACGGCACGCGCTGGCTCGGAGCCTACGGCGTGCTGGCCGCTCTGGCCGCGCTGGCCACCGGACTATCGGTGCTGATTACCATCGGCCTGTTCCGCTGGGTCGGTGCGAAACGTACCCGCCTCATCGCCCAGATCGTTGCCGCCGTCGTTGGCGCCACATTCCTGATCGGCATCCAGGTCGTTGCCATCGTCCATTACGGCAAGATGTCCCGCTTCGAGGTGTTCGGCTCGCAATGGCTTCTCAATGCCGCGCCGAGTGCGGATAGCTGGTTCTGGGTTCCCGTTGATGCAGCTGTCAGCAATCCGCTGGCGCTGGCGGTTGTAGGTATCGCTGCTCTCGCATTTCTCGCAGTCGTGATCGCGGCTACAGCGCACAAGTTCGGTGAATATGTGCTGGCAGCCGCCGGTGTTTCACAATCGAATATTCTGCAGAAGCCGCGTAACGAATTGTTCCGCAAGGTCACGACTGCGCAGGCATTGCGACAAAAGGAATGGAAGCTTCTGCAGCGCGATCCGTGGCTTGCCTCGCAGACGCTGATGCAGATCCTTTATCTCATTCCGCCAGCCCTCATGCTGTGGCAGAGCTTCGGCAAGCACACGGACGTGCATGTTATCATCGCACCCGTCATCGTGATGGCGCTCGGGCAGCTTGCAGGCGGGCTCGCCTGGCTGGCGGTTTCGGGCGAAGACGCGCCAGACCTGATGCACACCGCGCCGCTTACGTCGCGTGCCATCACGCGCGCCAAAGTCGAAGCCGTGCTAATGGCGGTCGGCCTTGTTGGCTCTCCGATGTTGCTGGGCGTGATGCTCGTGTCGCAGACGGGTGCCGCGATCATTGCGTTGGGCGCGCTTGCTGCAACGCTGTCGGCCATTCTGATCCAGCTTTGGTTCCGCACTCAGTCGAAGCGTTCGAATTTCCGCCGCCGTCAGGTCTCTTCTCGTGCTGCCACGTTCTGTGAGGCGTTCTCGTCGATCTCGTGGGCGGGCACGACATGTCTGGCGGCTGCCGGATCATGGGGAGCTGTCGCGATGGGCGTGATCTCGATGCTGGTGCTGGCCATTGCCTACTGGATCAGGCCTCGGGAAGCGTGAGAGCAAACGGCAGTCCGAACTCATCGTTGGATCTGACTGCGTCAGGATGCCGGATCGGCCTGCCGGTAGATGAGCTTGTCGATGGGTAGGCCCTGATTGCTGCTGCAGGCCAGGATGTCTTCGCGCTTGGCGTCGGGAATCG
>CAYGRH010000243.1:0-2331 GCA_964352165.1 uncultured Hyphomicrobiaceae bacterium
GTTCGAGGTGGGCGTCGGTGTCGTGAAAAAGGGGCGCAGCTTCGGCGTTCCTTCCAATGTTTCCATCATCGGGGCACGCTCGCTCGACGGACAGGATCAGAACACCGCGATCCAACAGGCGCTTGATCGACTTGGGTTCGATCCAGGATCGATTGACGGAATCATCGGCAGCAACACTCGCACTGCCATCCGCTCGTACCAGGACAGCATAGGCGCCGCGCGAACCGGCACGTTGACCACCACCCAGATTGATCTGTTGTTGCAGAAAGCCGGCGTGAGCGTGACGTCGGTATCGGGCGCTCAGGGGATCATTACGGTGACCCTTTACGCCGTCGTCGACCCTTACAATCTGATCAACGAGTCGAATGAGGCCAACAACATCTGGGCGTTCGAAGTGGAAGTCGATTGCAGCTAAACAGTGCCGCCGGTTGCCGCGATGCAGCGGTTTGTTAGGGCGTGCTCTTTGAAAAACGTGTGACGCAAAACGGCCCCGGGAGATTGGCTCCCGAGGCCGTTTTTATTTCTGTTCGCGGCAGCAACCAGAGCTGCCGCATCCATCTTTAATCGCGACGCGGACGGCGCTCGCGGCGTTCGCGGCGCGGCTGGTCATCATCGCCGCCGCTGTCGCCTTCCTCGCGAGGGATTTCCTTGCCGGTTTCCTGATCGACGATTTTCATCGACAGGCGGACCTTGCCCCGATCATCAAAGCCGAGGAGCTTTACGAAAACTTCCTGGCCTTCCTTGACGACTTCGCCGACGGTCTGCGGGCGACCCTGGCTGAGCTGTGAAATGTGAACGAGGCCATCCTTGGGTCCGAAGAAATTCACGAAGGCGCCAAAGTCCATGATCTTGACGATCTTGCCTTTGTAGATCTCGCCAACTTCCGGCTCCGTGGTGATGGCCTTGATGCGTGCCATTGCCGCTTCGATCGCCTCGGGCTTAGAGGCTGCGATCTTCACGGTGCCATCGTCATTGATGTCGATTTTGGCACCGGACTCTTCGACGATGGAGCGGATAACCGCGCCGCCTGAACCGATAACTTCACGGATCTTGTCGGTCGGGATCTGGATCGTTTCGATGCGCGGAGCGAATTCGCCCAGCTCTTCACGAGCGCCGGTCATCGATTTCGCCATCTCGCCGAGAATGTGCAGGCGGCCTTCCTTGGCCTGATCGAGCGCGATGCGCATGATCTCCTCGGTGATGCCGGTGATCTTGATGTCCATCTGCAGCGAGGTGACGCCATTTTCCGTGCCGGCGACCTTGAAGTCCATGTCGCCGAGGTGGTCTTCGTCACCCAGGATGTCGGACAGGACGGCGTAGTCGTTGCCTTCCTTGATGAGACCCATTGCGATTCCCGCAACAGGCGCCTTCAAAGGCACGCCCGCATCCATCAGCGCGAGCGAAGTGCCGCAAACGGTCGCCATTGAAGACGAGCCGTTCGACTCGGTGATCTCGGAGACGACGCGGATGGTGTAGGGGAATGCGTCGTGGTCGGGCATCAGCGGATGAATGGCGCGCCATGCCAGCTTGCCGTGGCCGATTTCGCGGCGGCCAGGGCTGCCCATGCGGCCTGTCTCACCGACCGAGTAGGGCGGGAAGTTGTAGTGCAGCATGAAGCGCGCTTTGCGCGTACCTTCGAGCGCGTCAACGAACTGCTCGTCATCGCCCGTGCCCAGCGTGGCGACGCACAATGCCTGCGTTTCACCGCGGGTGAACAGCGCTGAGCCGTGCGAGCGGGGAAGTACGTGCACTTCCGACATGATCGGGCGAACGGTCTTGAGATCGCGGCCATCGATGCGGTTGCCGGTCTTGACCACCGAGCCGCGCATGATGTCCATTTCCGCGCCCTTGAACCCGTCAGACAGCAGGACCTTTTCGGCAGCGTCGTCTTCGGGGATCTTGATTTCTTCCATCACCTTCTTTTTGGCAGCAGCGACCATGTCGTTGCGCTTTTGCTTTTCAGGCGTGGAGAAAGCAGCGGTGAGATCGTCGCCGACGAGGGCCTTGATCTGGTCTTTATATTTGGACTTGTCGGGAAGCGTGATGTCCCAGGGTTCCTTGGCTGCCGTTTCGGCCAGCTTGATGATGGCGTCGATGACAGGCTGGAAGTGCTTATGGCCGAACATGACGGCTTCGAGCATCTGGGTTTCGGGCAGTTCCTTGGCTTCGGATTCCACCATCATGACGGCGTCCTGCGTGCCGGCGATGATGAGGTCGAGATCGGTATCGGCCATCTCGTCCAAAAGCGGGTTCAATACGAACTCGCCGTTGAGCTGACAAACGCGGGCTTCGACGTTGTGGGCGAGGAACGGGACGGCCGACAGCGTCAGC
>CAYGRH010000243.1:2341-5341 GCA_964352165.1 uncultured Hyphomicrobiaceae bacterium
CGTCAGGGCTGCAGAGGCCGCAACCATTCCCAGCACGTCGGGATCGTTTTCCATGTCATGGGACATGACCGTGATAACGACCTGCACTTCGTTCTTGAAGCCGTCGACGAACAGCGGGCGGATCGGACGGTCGATGAGGCGCGAAGTCAGCGTTTCCTTCTCGGAAGGACGGCCTTCACGCTTGAAAAAGCCGCCTGGGATCTTGCCGGCGGCATAGGTTTTTTCCTGGTAATTCACGGTCAGCGGGAAGAAGTCGATGCCGGGCCGGGGAGACTTGGCTGCAACCACGGTCGCAAGGACACTCGTTTCGCCGTATTGCGCAAGCACGGCTGCGTCGGCCTGGCGCGCAATGTGGCCCGTTTCGAGCGAGAGCTTGCGCCCACCCCAATCAATTTCCACGCGATGGATGTCGAACATATGATTTCTTCCGTTCCGTTCGTTCTTTTCGGATATCTGTCAGCGGACGAGGTTTAGGACTTTTCCGACCTCGGTACAAATGCGCGCGGCGCCGAACCCGCGATATTGGGGCCGGCGCAGCGCTTTTGCTTCAGTTTGGGGACCGAGATGCGCTTAACATGCGCTATATCTGCTCCGTCCTGGCGTCGATCAGCGGCGGATGCCGAGGCGTTCAATGATCGACTGGTAGCGGGGGACATCCTTGCGCTTAACGTAGTCCAGCAACTGACGGCGCAGTGACACCATCTTTAGCAGCCCGCGGCGCGAGTGATTGTCTTTCTTGTGCGTCTTGAAGTGATCGGTCAGGTAGGTAATGCGCGCGGTCAGAATAGCGATCTGAACTTCGGGGGATCCCGTGTCGCCTTCCTTGGTCGCATATTCCTTGATCAATTCAGCCTTACGCTCGGCAGTAATCGACATCGAAAACCCCTTTCAAATAGAGTTGTTGGTGACATTGTATGTCAGCTAATCGGCACCAAAGGCGCCGGATCGGCCTCGGCCGGGATGTCGTCCAGCCGGGTCGAAAAAACCAACGCGGACCTGTCGGGCCCGCGCGATAAGTGGGCTGTATACACTATTGGGCAGCGAAAGTAAGTGGATTTTGGCTGCAAATGCCTCTTTCCGAGGACGGCTTCGTCAAAGGTTAAAAACCCTCGTTGGGCGCAGCGCGCCTTTGTCCATTTCGCCCAAGGCAATCAGCTGCCCCCGACAAGTTGCATAGAGCGGCCCGGTCAGAACCGGGGCATCGCGGCCTCTGAGCAAAACGGCCTGTCCCCGCACCAAGCTTGCCGCATCCGAAGGGGTGATCGAGACGCTGGGAATAGCCTGGAGTGCCGTTTCCACGGGGAACAGGATGCCGTCGAGCGCGGATGGCTCGCTTTCAAGTCGCTCTGCCGCCTGTTCCAGCGTTTCCAAAGTGACCGACACGGTATGATCGAATGGGCCGACGCGAAGGCGGCGGAGTTCGACCACGTGGCCGTAACAGCCCAGCCGGCGGCCGATATCGCGGGCAATTGCGCGCACGTAGGTGCCCTTGCCGCAAGCGGCCTCGAGGACGGTGCGGCCGGGGTCGGATGAATCGATAATTCTCAGTTCATCGATCCGCACAGTCCGGGCTTCCAGTGCAAACTCCTCGCCGTCGCGGGCGAGGTCGTAGGCCCTGTTCCCGTCCACCTTGATGGCTGAATACTGCGGAGGAACCTGGCTGACTTCTCCGGTGAAATCCGACAGCAACGCCTGGATCTCATTGTTGGAAGGGCGTTTGTCGCTGCTGGCGACTACGGCACCTTCCGCATCGTCAGTTTCGGTTTCCTCACCCCACTTCACGGCGAAGCGGTAGGATTTTGCGCCATCCACGACATACGGAACGGTCTTTGTCGCTTCTCCGAAGGCGATGGGCAGGATGCCTGTTGCCAGCGGATCGAGAGTGCCCGCATGGCCGGCTTTCTGGGCGTTGAAAATGCGTTTGGCGCGAGCAAGCGCCCGCGTGGAGGTCTCGCCCAACGGCTTGTCGAGCACGAGCCAGCCGTTGACGGGCAGCCCCTTTTTCTTGCCGCGTCTTCCCATAATCGAGAGCTTCAGTCCTTTTCGATGTCCTGGCGCACCTTCGGGCTGTGCAGGATCTGTTCGATCCGCATCGCTTCATCGAAGGTGTCGTCGGCCTTGAAGCGCACGTCCGGCGCGTATTTGAGGTTGACGCGGTGGGAGACCTCGCCGCGTATGAAGCGCTTGTTTTTCTCAAGTGAGGCGAGCAGCGGCTTCATATCCGCGCCGCCCAAAGGCATGATGTAGGCGGTGGCCAGCTTCAGGTCCGGCGTCATGCGCACCTCGGTCACCGTGACGACATGGGAGGCGATCGTATCGTCGTAGATGTCGCCGCGCGCGAACATCTCCGATAACGCATGGCGCACCATCTCGCCGACGCGGAGCTGCCGCTGCGACGGGCCGGACGTTGGCTTGGCTGAATGTTTCGGCATGACGTTTGTCTCGGCTTGATTGAGCCACGCGAGGCGGCAGGCGGTCTGATATTGCGATTTGGCGCGGCGGTCAGTGGCTCGCGGCAGTTTGTGGACCGGTTTGCCGCTCGTAGAATGATCGAAGGCCGGTCCACGTCATGTGGAGCCGGCCTTTCGCTCAGTTTCGCACAAAGGCTCCGGTCAATTCATGTGAGCGCCGCATCAAAGCGAACGCTGCACCGTTTCGACCTGGAAGCATTCGATCACGTCGCCTTCGCGGATGTCCTGGTAGTTGGCAAAGGACATGCCGCATTCCTGGCCGGCAGGCACTTCCTTCACGTCGTCCTTGAAGCGCTTGAGAATCGACAGGCTGCCTTCGTGAATAACCACGTTGTCGCGAATGAGCCGGACTTTCGCGCCGCGCTCGACCTTGCCTTCGGTGACCCGGCAGCCGGCGACCTTGCCAGACTTGGAGACGTTGAAGACCTGCAGGATTTCTGCGTTGCCGAGGAAGATTTCGCGGATGGTCGGGGCCAGAAGTCCCGACATCGCGGACTTCACGTCATCGACCAGATCGTAGATGATGTTG
>CAYGRH010000244.1:0-5341 GCA_964352165.1 uncultured Hyphomicrobiaceae bacterium
TTTCGCCATAGGCTTCGTCAAGGCACAGCAGCATACCCTCGGGCAGTGCTGCGATCAGGCCCTGAATGTCCATGTGGCGATACCACGATCCCATCGGGTTATCGGGATTGGCGACATAGAGGATTTTCGCATTCTCGCGGCGGGCCGTGTCGAGCAGGGCCTCGAGGTCCTCGCGGTCGTCACGGTAGGGAACTTTGACGAGGCGTCCACCGTGGGCTGAGACGTGGAAGTTGAAGGTCGGATAAGCCCCGTCAGACGTGACCACGACTTCACCGGGCTCAAGTGCGAGTTTGCAGACCAAGCCCAGCAGGCCGTCGATGCCTTCTCCGATGACGACATTGTCGGCCGTAATTTCATGACGCTTGGCCAGTGCGTGCTTCAGGTCGTAGTTGTCGGGGTCGGCATACATCCAGTTTTCGGCTGCGGCTTCACGCATGACCGCATTGGCTTTGGGCGATGGGCCGAACACGCTCTCGTTCGCCCCAAGGCGTGCGCGAAACGGTCTGCCGCGCTGGCGGGCCAAAGCCTCGGGTCCAACGAAAGGGATTATCGCAGGCAGTGCGCGGATCACGGGTGACAGGTAGGGGAGGTCGGACATCGGGGTGCTCTGGTTTGATGGCAGCGCTAAATGCAGGCGCCTGATTGGGCGCTGCAGTCTTCGAGGATCGTTCGCCGGTTTATCTTCTTTTTCGCCATCGGGGAACGGGCGGGCGCAAACGTGGCAGCAGCAGCGATCAGATCAGGCCAAGGTCGGCTAGGTCTTTGCGCATCTGGGCTGGCATTTCGGCCGCCCCCTCCCCCAGCGCGCTGCCGAGATCCTTTGGGGTGTCCTCGCCGGTCAGATACCGCCATCCCTGGAAAGCGCGCCGCTTCGTCGGGCGCACGGGAATGAGTTCGGGGTCCAGCACCAGGAGACAGCAGCGGCGTCCATCCTCTTTCGTGCCTTCATCGAATCCAATGAGTTTCTGGCGGACCTGGATCACCCCCTTGATGACCCAATAGAGAGAGCCGCCATCAAGCAGTTCTGTCTGCCGCTTGGGGCTTTGATAGGTGGTATGAACGAGACGTTCTGGCTGGCGCGAGGCCCGCGCAAGGGCGAGGCGGCCCTGCTGCCAACGCTCCAGGTCTTCAATCGAATGTGCACCGACGCAAAGTTTGATGAGGTTGAGGGTCATAAGCGCTGGTTGCCCCGCGTTGTCTGCCTGTGTGTGCACCTGCCGTGCCCGGACCGGTGGAGGGCCAAGCATACCTTTCAAACGGACAAGCGGTGTCGGCGGATCCAGCCGTCCACAAGTGAATACGTGATGGCGTCCGGTTTCACTTCGGCCGGCAAGTCCCGGCGTATTGGGCGAAGATCGGCTGGCCAAGAAATCCGAAGTGCCTTGAATGGACGGCCGGGGATGCGCCAGTTTTGGGATCGGCGTCATAGATCGTTGTCAGATTGAGGAAGCCTTCGTTTGCGACTTCGATGAAGTGGTTCGCGTTGATGGCGCGCACGACGCGCAACGGTCCCGGGGGCTTTTCGGCGGACGTATAGAGTTTGGCGGTCTGCTCCTCGAGGTCGATATCGGCCACATCGAACGTCAAGGGCTGAGGGGTTTCGGAAGCGTATTTGTCGCCTTGATAGCTCCAGGCATTTCCCAGTTCGAAGTTGCAAGTCAGACGCTCACCGGCTTGGGCGTTTCCCCCAACCGGGGTGATGATCGCTACTCCTGCGCCCGCCAAGATCAGAGCGCGCGACAGTCGCGACGCAGGACGACTGCGCCGGGCGGGGTTTTCGCGTGCTGCCTGCCGGTCGGATTGCGCCAAAGGCTTGCCGCAGTGGACGTGGCTCATGAGTGTTCCCTGTAAGTTAGATAGCTTCCCTCGCCTTTTGACATGATGGCGAAGTCTGACGGGGAAGGAAATGGGTGTATTCGGTCGCAGTCGTTTTGAAGCCTCACTGCCGCCCGCTTCCTCGCACAAAAGAGGGCTCAAAACATAATCGTTTCGACTCGCCTCTCGGATGCTATGGGAGGGTCGTTCAGGTTGCGGCTTCAGATATTTTCGAGCGCAACTTTCGCGGGCAGTCTGCAACGCTGGCGACCATGAGGAATTGATTGGACCAAATTGACCGACGCGGCCTGAGACGCTCCCAGTACCAGTTTGGGCTGCGCTTTGCGTTGGCGGGCATTGGGGCGGCATTGGCATCATGGTCATTGTCGGGTTGTGCAGGCAGTGTGGAAGTTGTGCCACCCCAAGTCAGTCAGAACGGCGTCTATCAGTTGAATGCCGAAGAACTAGCGCTCGATTGCCGCAAGCTTACCGGCCGGATGCAGATCCGCATCTTGCAGGTCAGAAGCTATTCCGAAAAGCAGCCGACTTCAGGGTTATCGAAAGGCTTGCAATCGTCCATTACGCCAGTCTTCGGCGGCACCGGGCAGGGCATGAACCCGGATGCGCAATATGCCGTCGATCGCGCTCAGCTTGAGGCCTACAACAAACAACTCGTTGCGAAGGGCTGCAAGTCGTATGATCTGGATGCAGCCCTTGCGACGACCGACGTTCGCGTGACGCCGGTGCCGACCATTCCCAAACCCAAGAGCTGACCCGAACGCCTCTGCCGGCTCAGGAGCGTGGGACTTGTTGGCCAGAAGTTCGGGACTGCGTATCAAGGGGATGGGAAAAATTCGGCCGTTCGCCCCGTCAGCCGATAGGCGATGAGGCCGATCCATTCACGCACGGCCAAGTCCAGTCTCTGCAAACCTGACGGTACGCTTTCAAACATGCGGTAGGCGTCTGCGCTATCGCGGGTGCGGTAGTCGACTGGGGCTGCAATGACGTCAAAACCAGCGTGCCTGAAAACACCGACCGAGCGCGGCGTATGATAGGCCGAGGTGACCAGAAGCCACTTGTCTCCCGGCTTCGGATTGATCAGGTCGCGAGTGAAAAGAGCATTCTGGTAGGTGTTGCGCGATCGGTCCTCGAGAAGAATGCGGGCCTTATCAATTCCCACGTCTTCCAGGAATTGGCCGATTGGTTTTGCTGCGGCCGCCTGCGTGGCAAGAAGTCCCGCCACGCCCCCGGTGAAGACAATCTTTGCGCCCGGATACCGCCGGGCAAGCCGGACGCCCTCCGTCAGGCGTTCGCCGGCTTCGTTGATGGCAAGACCGCCGCGCCCGGAACTGACCCAGCCGTCTTCGAAGCCGCCCAGGATGATGATGCCCGCCACCTGCTCGTTATTGTCGGGCAGGGCAATACCTGCGAAGCGGTCTTCCAGCGGCAGGACTGCCCAGTTTCCCAGCGGCAAAAATCCGGCTGCCAGCAGGAATGCCAATCCGCCGGTTGCCAGCCGCAGGCCAAATCGAGACCGCTGCGTGAATGCGATGATTGCAAGCCCCGAACCGATGGCGATGATGCCAATCGATGAGGGCTGGGTGATAAGCCAGAACAGTTTTGAGGCGTAGTAGAACATGGTGTTGAGCTTGCCTGATTTCACTTCGAGGGTGGTGGTCGATTTCGTTTCCCGTCGGGAAACGCTATAAAACAGGCGTCACATCAAACCGATCAGGTTTCGATAAAGCTCGTCGGCGCGATCGGCTGAATCGCGGCGTGGACTTTCGGAGAGATTGAGCGTGTTGGGCGAGAGATCGTTTAGAGCTGCCTCGACCCATTTGTCTATTGTTGGCAGCCTGTCGCCTTCGCCCAGTTCCGGGGTTCCAGACTTAAGTGTGAGCAGATCCGCGATCTGCGATCTGACAGTATCTGGAAGATCGGGCACCTCCATCAAATCGGCAAGCTGCATCGGCGGGGCGCAATGATTGCGCCCGACCCAGACCAAGGACAATAGCGGGCGGATAACGTAGAAATATTTTTTCAATCGCACCTGCTCGCGCCCTTCGATTGCGCGCCGCCATTGGCCCTCGGCGATCGAATGGTAGTGATGGGCAAGTGCGCGCGGGTTGGCGTGATCTTCAAACAAGGCTCGGGCGTGATCCCGAAAACCTCCCTGCTGAATGTAGATCACTGGCGAAACCAGCCATTCATAAAGCGCCGGGTTTGACCGGAGCAGCAAACGCAGCGCCTTTCGCAGATCCCAGCCAGCCAGATCGATCAGATCGGCATCAATCGGACGCTCGATCACATCACGCCGTTCCGACAGCGAAACATACCATTCGCGCTGATGGGCGTAGATAAAGCGCACATCGTAATCGCTATCGGGCGAGGGAAAGCCCCAGGCGCGGCTACCGGATTCAACAGCGAGCAGGATTTTGACGCCCTCTTGCCGCGCTACCTGCTCGAGGCGGTTTTTTATCAACGCGCGAGCGGTTTCATCGACCCTGACCGTCACCGTGCCAGTCTTGGCGGGCATGGTGCGACCTCGATGAAGCTCTTGTCGACGTAGCCTGACTTGCCGTCCTCTGTTTTTACCGCGCACCAGAACCCGCGCAACGTGCACCATGCGCGTCGCTTGATAAGGATTTCGCCATTCGATACCACGGTGATGGATTTCGATGACGAATAGGGGCCATCACGCAAATTGAGGGCCGGGGTCACCACTTTGAAGCAGCCGTGTTTGGGCCTGGTCGCGGCATCGGCTGGCTGGATGGCTGGCAGCGCGGTGACAAGCAGCGCGGCGCCGAAGATGGCCAAAGTAAACTTTTGCATCATGAAACCTCCCGTTATTTGCGTTTGCGTTGAAACGCTTCGGGGAGTGTAGAAACAGATTTGCTGGCGAAAGAGTGGCGGGCCCGAAATCGCCTTATTGGGAGTTGTCCGCCTCAGTTGAGGCAACTCCTGCGATCGGCCGATGCACTGGCTCGTCAGTTGCGATGACGGCGTTGCAGCATTGTCGTAGTGTGCAGGCGTCATGATACCACCGGCCGCCGCAAGTTTGGAACCGATAGCTGAAAGTCTGGATGACCTATGCCAATTGACCGTCGAGAGCTTTTGCTGGGGACTTGTGCCTTTGGCGCGGTCGGTGCGCTCGGCCCGCTCGCGGTCAAAGCGCATACAGGCGGAGTGCGGCTCGACCTCATTGCAACCACGGGTCGGCAGCAGCTCCTGGACCCGGGCGAACCCGTCACGCCGATTTGGGGATATGGCGGGCGTACACCCGGCCCTACCATACGAATCGCGCAAGGCGGGGAACTGTTTGCCAAGCTTACAAACGCGCTTGATGAAGAGACCACGATCCATTGGCACGGCATCCGCATCGATAACGCCATGGATGGAGTTGCGCATCTCACGCAGGCGGCGGTCAAGCCTGGCGATACATTCGATTATCGTTTCACGCTGCCGGATGCGGGCACCTACTGGTATCACCCGCACGCCCACAAACCGATGCAGCAGGATCGCGGGC
>CAYGRH010000245.1:0-5339 GCA_964352165.1 uncultured Hyphomicrobiaceae bacterium
AAATGAAAATGAGCCGATCCGGCATTACCGGATCGGCTCATCTGCCAATTATTCTGCGCGTTAGGGCCGCTTGAGCAATCGCTGCAGATCTGGCACTCCCCCCGGAGTTGCGAAAGACAACTAACAGCTGTTCAGACGCAACGGGAACATGCCCGTTTTGTCGGCCTACTGCAAGGTATGCAATGGGCCAGGATGGCGAGTTCACACTTGGTGCGTCCGTGGCGTCACACGACGTTTGTCCATGGTTGGCATAACGCCGCCATAGAACTATCGAACGTTTTTTTAGTGCCAGTTCGCGGAGGTCATCAGCACTTGCGCAGACCAATGGCGATGCGGGTAACGTCGAAATTTTGCGGTGTGAGATTGATCGATAGTTTGCAAGGCGAAGTCGTCAGTGCGAGGTCGGCTGTAAAATTCGGGCCAGTGATCGCCAAGGCGAAATTATCGCCCGTAATCGAGCCGTTGATTTTGCCGGAGTTGGAATGTGTTTGTTCCGTCCAATCGCCGACAACGCGGTTGCCGGTAACGGTCATGTCTGCGACCGCATCAATCTTGTAGCTGGCGCTGGCACAGCGAAGGTTCTGGCGGAGTGAGGATCCGGCGTTCTTGACGAAATAGGTCGCTACGCATTTCACCTGCTCGGTATTGCCGTTCGACAACTTGATCGATCCCCAGCCCGACCAACGTCCGGGCAGGTTGTCGATTGGCCCGGCGAAAGCAGATGCCGTTGCCATGAGCGATAGCGAGACGATTGCCGCGGCTTTCGTAATATTGGAGGTCATCGCGTGGAATTTCGTCATGGCGTATGCTCCGGGTCGAATGGCGGTCGTGAGCCAGTGTTTATGGTGACGTCAGCATTCAGGGCTTGCGAAGTAATGACCATTTCCGGGTCGAGCAGGTCAAGCCACCGTGATGGCGCGTCGTCAGGCAGAGTGCAAGCTTTCAGGTCGGTGTCAGCATGCGTTCCAGCTTAATCGGGCGGATTTGCGCGGTAATGATCGAGTGGGCCTCCGCCCTTTCCCAGGCGCTGATGGCGGGCGGCCACCAGTCCGTTCCAGACAAATTGCTTGGCTTTGGCGATGGCGTCGGAAAGTTCGTTGCCTTTGGCCAGGTAGGCTGCGATTGCGGCTGACAAGGTACAGCCTGTGCCGTGAGTGTTTTCAGTGTCTATCCGCGGCAGGGAATAATCGCGTGAACCATCTGGCGTTACGAGGATATCGATCGCCTCGTCGTTTTCTCCGTGGCCGCCTTTGAGCAGAACTGCGCGTGCGCCCTGGCTTATCAAGTTCGCGGCCTGGACCCTCATTTGCTCGGCCGATGCGGCAGGCTTTGCGTTGCAAAGCAATGCTGCTTCATCGAGGTTTGGTGTGATCAAGGTGGCGCGCGGGATCAAGGTGTCGCGAAGCTGAGCGATCGCGTTTTCGTCGATCAAGCGGGCACCGCTGGTCGCGACCATGACGGGGTCGAGAATGACAGGGATGTCACTGAGCTGACCGAGTGAAGCGGCCACGGAAGCGATGATCGCATCGTTTGCCAGCATGCCGATCTTGATCGCGTCGACGACGATATCACTCGTGACCGCGTTGATCTGAGCGCGGACGAAATCCGGCGGCACCGCATGGATCGCTGCGACGCCCGTCGTGTTTTGTGCGGTAAGTGCCGTGATGGCGGATGCGCCGTAGACCCCAATTGAGGCAAATGTCTTGAGATCTGCCTGGATGCCAGCTCCACCGGAACTGTCTGACCCTGCGATCGTCAATGCGACAACAGGCTTGGTCGCAGATGGAGCCGCGCTGATGGGTCCGGGCTGAATGGTCGGGTTATTCGCCAAGGCTCTTCTTCATGATATCGCGCTGGAGGTCATCGGGTGTGAACCATTCTTCCATGCTGGCAAGGAACGGGAAAGTATCTAGAAGCCATTGCCCGAGCCAGTTTATTGAGCCGGTGAGGAATAGAATGCCGGTCAGGATCAACAATAGGCCCATGGCTTTTTCGACCGTTCCCATGTGTTTGCGAAAGCGCTGCATGAAGGACATGAACGGGCGGATGGCCACCGCTGCCATGATGAATGGAATGCCGAGTCCGAGTGAATAGACGAACAGCAACGTGACGCCGATCCCGATGCTGCCCTGATCGGCCGCCACGGCAAGGACCGTTGCCAGGATCGGGCCGACGCAAGGAGTCCAGCCAAATGCGAACGCCAGTCCGATGACATACGCGCCGATGTAGCTGGCACCGCTCATTTCCGCCTGATAGCGCGCCTCGGTATACAGCAGAGGGATCTTGAGAACGCCGAGGAAGTGCATCCCGAACAGGATGATGACGATGCCGGCGAGCGTTGCCAGTTCGCTCTTGTAGGTCTGGATCAACTGTCCGAACATCGATGCGCCCGCGCCCAGTCCGACAAAAACCGTTGTGAAGCCGAGCACGAAACAAACCGACGCCAGCACGACGCGGCGCCAGACCTTGGCTTCCATGCCTTTTTCGTCGGTCATCTGGTCGAGCGTCATCCCGCCCAGGTATCCCAGATACGGCGGAACAAGCGGAAGGACGCACGGGCTGAGGAAGCTGATGAGCCCTGCGAGGGCGACGCCGAAATAAATGTGGGCATCAACGAACATGGCGTGTGCGCTTTCTTCGTGGCGGGCACACCATTGGGCGGGTGTCCGCGGGTCGTTAAATTCAATTCGTGGAATGTGACCATAGCGCCAACAGTTGGCTTGCGCGATACCGAATTTAGAGAGCTGGTTTTGGTGCGATTGAACCACCTGGGCGCGTTGGGCCGGCTCTGCGCAGCCGCTCAAGAGGAAAGGCGGAGAAGCGCGGCCGTCAGATCGCCAAAGCCGGAAATCGTTTCCTCCGCGCCGAGGCCGGTTGTGCCTGACGGTGTGTAGCCGTGTGTGAGGATGACGCATGGAATGCCGGCGGCGCGCGCGCTGCCAACGTCGGCTGCGCTGTCACCGACCATGACTGCTGCGTCGGCCGTTACACCCAATTCGGCAAGGGCTGCCTGGATCATGTCGGGGGCGGGCTTCAACGGATAACGGTCTGAAGCCCCGATCACGGAACCAAATTCGCCGCGCACATCCAACAGTTCCAAAATGCGTTCCGAAAGGTCGTGCGGCTTGTTTGTGACAACCCCCAGCGCACATCCGGCGGCTTTCAATTCGGCCATTGCTTCGCGACCGGAAGGAAAGATGCAGGTTTTCACGCAGGGAGCAGCTTCGTATGCGGCGAGGAAATCCCGGTAACAGGCATCGACCTCGTTCTGGTCGAGAGGGCCGGTGGCATCTGATGCGCGCGCTGCCGTCATGGCGCGTTCTATGAGTGTGCGCGCGCCAGCCCCAACCATCTGTGCGATCTCGGCTGTTTCAAAGGTGCGATAGCCCCGCCGGGACAGCGCGAGATTAACGGCTGAAGCGATGTCGCCGACGCTGTCGATCAGCGTGCCGTCGAGATCGAACAGGACCACGCGGAACCGGTGCGGTGTCTTGTTGCCGGCGCTCATGCCTGTCCGCCGCCAGATCGCGCCAGTGCTGCAACGCCCGGCAGCTCGCGACCTTCGAGCCATTCCAGGAACGCGCCGCCAGCGGTAGACACGTAAGTGAAGTCGCGCGTCACGCCAGCGGCATTGAGCGCTGCGACCGTATCACCGCCGCCAGCTACGGAGACGAGCGCGCCGGCCTTCGTCAAAGCAGCCGCTGCCTGCGCCAGCTTGAAGGTGCCTTCGCCGAAGGGCTCAATCTCGAACGCACCCAACGGTCCATTCCATAGCAACGTGTTGCAGCCACCCAACTTGTGTGTGAGTTCGGCGACTGATTTCGGACCTACATCTAGGATCATCATGTCGGATGGCACATTGGAAACATCGACGACCTTCGATGCCGCGCCGACCTTGAACTCGCTGGCAACGACCACATCGGTCGGCAGCAATATCTCGCATCCCTTGCCCTCTGCGGCCGCCATGATTTCGCGCGCCGTCTCATGGAAGTCGGGCTCGGCGAGCGACTTGCCAACCTCGATGCCCTTGGCCTGGAGGAATGTGTTGGCCATGCCGCCGCCAATGATGAGCTTGTCGACCTTGGCCATCAGGTTGGTCAGGATCGGGATCTTGGTGGAAACTTTTGCTCCGCCCACGACGGCTGCTGTCGGGCGTTTCGGATTATCAAGCGCACGTCTCAACGCTTCGATCTCCTCCATCATCAATGGACCGGTGTAGGAGGGCAGCAGTTGTGTGATGGCTGCGGTGGAAGCATGCGCGCGGTGAGAGGACGAAAACGCCTCGCCTACGAAGATATCGCCCAGCGTGGCGAGCTTTCGCGCGAAGTCGGTATCGTTTTTTTCCTCGCCGGCGTGGAAGCGGAGGTTTTCCAGCAGCGCGATGCCGCCGGGCTGCATGGCATCGACGAGTGCTACTGCCGGTTCTCCGATGCAGTCCTCGGCAAACCCTACCGGCTTGCGGAGGATCTCGCTCATTTTTGCAGCGACGGGACGCAGAGAAAACTCGGGATTGGGTTTTCCCTTGGGCCGTCCGAAGTGTGAGATGACGACGACGCGCGCGCCGCGGGAGGCGAGTTCCAACAGACATGGCGCGATACGGATGATGCGGGTTGCATCGGTCACTTCACCGTCGCGTACGGGCACGTTCAGATCGACGCGCACGAGAACGCGCTTGCCTGCCACGTCCGCTTTTTCGACCGGCTTGAGGCCGCTGAGGTCCATGGAATACACTCCCGTATTGCGCTCTAGTGTTGTCGTGACGGCCCGTGCCAGTCCCCAATCCAAAGGGCGGCTGCGAAAGCTCCCCGGTTGAATTAAACCGCGCGCGGGCCAACGCCAAGCAGCCGGTCGTCTGCTTCATGAGGTCAGGTTAACGCGGTCGGCTGCAGCGGCTCGTCAGGCGTTCTTGGCAAGTCCTTTTGCCAATTCAACCACCCGCTCAGGCGTGATGCCGAACTGCTTGAATAGATCGCCGGCGGGGGCCGATGCGCCGAAACCGCTGAGGCCGACGAATTCATCGCCCGGGCTGAGCCATTCATGCCAGCACTGGGCGATGCCTGCCTCGATGGCGATGCGCGGGGCTGTTCCCAGGACAGCTTCGCGGACAGATGCAGGCTGAGCGCGGAACAGTTCCATCGACGGCATGGAAACGACGGCTGCGTTGATGCCGTCCTTTGCAAGCTTTTCGGCCGCCGTGACTGCCAGGCCGACTTCGGAGCCTGTTGCAATAAGGGTCACGTCGCGCTTCCCGCCGTCTGCTTCGCGCAGGACGTATGCACCTTTAGCGGACTTGTTTTCGTCCGTTGCATCGGTGCGGATCTTGGCGACGCCCTGGCGGC
>CAYGRH010000246.1:0-3292 GCA_964352165.1 uncultured Hyphomicrobiaceae bacterium
CGTGAATCGGTCTCTCAAAAAAGAGCCCGTCTCATTTCTGCAAAGGCGGGCTGATACCGAGCAACGACGCAATCAGGCGAGAGGGAAAACAATGTCGCAATCGCAAGCCGCAACCGGGTCCGTCGGCGGGGCCATGCTGTCGTCCATCGGCGTTCTGGTCCGCGTACTGGCGCTGCTGGTGGTCGAGCTGATCGTCGCGATGCTGGTCTACATCTATCTGGCGCTCTACAACCTGGAGCTGTTCGGCTCGCTGGTGCGGGTTGCACGCGATGTGCTGAACGTGATGATCGCGCAGTTCGAGTATTTCTTCCCCGCCCAGACCAATACGGCCTACGCGACCCTGCTGGGAGAGTTGGGGCCGAAGTCGATCCTGCTGTTGCTGATCGGGCTGACGGTCGGTGCCGTGATCCGGCTCATCGGCTGGGCACTGACGCGCATGATCTGGGGCAGGTGAGCGGACGACGGCCCTCGCCCGCTCCACAAGAACCGCCTCACATGATGGACTTGATCAGCCGCTTGGCTTCCTCGGTATCCCATTCCGCAGGCCCGATCAGGCGGCCAACCTCGCGGCCCTCGCGGTCGATGAGAATGGTGGTGGGCATGCCGACGACGCGCAGCGGCTTGCTCACCTTCGCGGTCGCATCGACGTAGGTCTTGAGCGAGGTCACCTTGATCTGATCGAGGAATTTCTGCGAAGCCGCCACACCCGCCCGGTCGACGCTGAGGGCGACGACTTCGAACTGATCGGACCCCATCTCGGCCTGTAGCCGGTCAAGCCCAGGCATCTCCTTGCGGCACGGCGCGCACCACGTCGCCCACAGGTTGAGCAGAACGACGCGGCCCTTGAAATCAGCAAGCGTCATGGGTTTTTCTTCCCCATCGACAAAGGCGACATCGTCCAGCGGTTCGGGTGCGGACTTGAACACGAAATTGCTCATTTCGCCCGTGTTCAGTGGCCCGCCTTCGGCGCTTGGCGAGGCATCAGCAGGAGCCGCGACAGCCTCTGCAGCAGCCGGGCTCACGCCGGCCAGGCGGGCTGGGGCATTGTCATAAGGCGCAAGCATCACGTATACCGCCGCAAAGCCTGCGATGGCCGCGACAAGCGCAATCAACGGTTGGGTATACTTAGTAACCCGTGGCGCAGCTTCTTTATTGTCGCTGGTCATGACCCTCTTTCACGATAAAGACCCGGAATGGCCGCCCGATCAGCGGCAGGCGGAATAGGACGTAGAGTGAGCGATAACTCATCAAACAAGATGTGGGGAGGCCGGTTCGCAATGTCACCGGCTGAAATCATGGAGGAAATTAATGCCTCCATCGGTTTCGACAAGCGCATGGCCGGTGAAGACATTGCCGGATCAAAGGCGCACGCCTCCATGCTGGCCGCCCAGGGCATCATCTCATCCGACGACCTCAACGCGCTTCATGCTGGTTTGGACCAGATCCTTGGGGAGATAAAGGACGGCTCGTTCACATATTCGCGTGCGCTCGAAGACGTGCACATGAACGTGGAGTCCCGCCTGCGCGAGATCGCCGGCGAACCGGCAGGGCGGCTGCACACGGCAAGATCGCGCAACGATCAGGTTGCAACAGATTTCCGCCTCTACCTGCGCGCTCAGATCGATGCCTTCGATGCGTTGATCGCGAAGCTGCAGATGAGCCTCGCCCGCAAGGCGCTGACGAATGCCGACACGATCATGCCGGGGTTTACGCACCTGCAGCCGGCCCAGCCGGTCACGTTCGGGCATCACCTGCTGGCGTATGTGGAAATGCTTGCCCGTGACCGTGGACGGTTCGCCGATGCACGCAAGCGGCTCAATGAATGCCCGCTGGGTGCAGCAGCACTAGCTGGGACATCGTTCCCGATTGATCGCAACGCCACGGCAGCCGCGCTCGGCTTTGACGGTCCGACCGCGAACTCGCTCGATAGCGTGTCCGACCGGGATTTCGCCCTAGAGACGCTGTCAGCGGCGACCATCTGCGCGGTCCACCTGTCGCGCTTTGCAGAGGAACTGGTGATCTGGACCACGCCGCAATTCGGTTTCGTCACGATGAGCGACAAGTTCTCCACCGGCTCCTCGATCATGCCGCAAAAGCGCAACCCGGATGCAGCCGAACTATGCCGCGCCAAGGTGGGCCGGATCGCAGGCGCGTTCCAAAGCCTCGTGATGGTCATGAAGGGCCTGCCGCTGGCTTATTCCAAGGACATGCAGGAAGACAAGGAAGTCACCTTTGACGCCCTAGACAGCTTGCGTCTCGCCTTGTCGGCCATGGCTGGCATGGCCGACGATATCGAACCGGTGAAGGCGAGAATGCGCGCAGCAGCCGGCAGCGGGTTTTCTACCGCGACCGATCTGGCCGACTGGCTGGTGCGCGAACTCAAAATGCCGTTCCGCGACGCCCACCACGTGACGGGCTCCATCGTGGCAGAGGCTGAAAAACGCGGCCTTGACCTGGAAAATGTTCCACTCGAGGCTATGCAGGCCATCGAGCCGCGCATCACAAAAGCCGTATTTTCTGTGCTGAGTGTGGAAAATTCGGTGGCCAGCCGAACCAGTTATGGGGGAACTGCGCCACAGAACGTCGCCAAAATGGCGTCTGCCTGGGTGGAGCGGTTGGAAAAGGCTCCCATCTCGGGCTAAGTCTTGGGGACGCTGCGCCTGCACGGTTTCCGTGCGGTCGCCTCGTTATGGACCCACCAGTCATTGACCGGGCGTGTGATGTCGAGTGCTTTGAAAACTGCTGCCGTAATGTTGATCCTGCCGCTGATGCTGGCTGGATGCGGCATCCGTGGGTCACTCGAAGCACCACAGCAGGCCAAGGCAGACGGCACCGCGACGTCTCCTGAGGCTGCAGATCCGGGAACCAATTCGGCCGCCAAGCCGCAGAAGCACCGCCCATTCGTGCTCGACGGTCTGCTGCGCTGAGATTTCAAGCGCGATAATGCGATTGCGCTTCCATCTCGCGCGTTGAAACCCTAATAACGCTGCCCTATGCACCATTTCCAATATGTCTCGGGCAGCCTTCACGCCGAAGGCGTGGATCTCGCCAAGCTGGCCGATGCCATCGGCACTCCGTTCTATTGCTATTCGACAGCCACGCTCGCACGTCATTACCGCGTGCTCGAGAAGGCCTACGCCGGGCTTGATGCGCTCGTGTGCTTTGCGGTCAAGGCAAACTCCAACCAGGCCGTGCTGGCGACGCTTGCGAGGCTTGGCGCTGGCATGGATGTGGTGTCTGAAGGCGAATTGCGCCGTGCGCGAGCAGCCGGTGTTCCAGCCGACAAGATCAT
>CAYGRH010000246.1:3302-5327 GCA_964352165.1 uncultured Hyphomicrobiaceae bacterium
TGCCCAGCTTTTAGAAAAGCTATTGACCGTCATGACAAGATCATCTTCGCGGGCGTCGGCAAGACGCGCGATGAAATGGCGGCAGCCCTGAAAGAAGGCATCCTCGGCTTCAATGTCGAGAGCGAGCCGGAGCTGCGCGCGTTGAGCGAAGTCGCCGATGGGCTGGGGCTGATGGCCAACGTGGCCATCCGCGTCAACCCGGACGTGGACGCCAAGACGCATGCAAAAATCTCGACCGGCAAGTCGGAAAACAAATTCGGCGTACCGTTCAAGGATGCCCCGGCACTCTACGCCGTCGCCCGCGAATTGCCGGGAATATCGGCAACCGGCATCCATATGCACATCGGCAGCCAGATCACCGATCTCGCGCCTTTCCGCGCCGCATTCACTCTGATGCGGCAGCTCGTCGGCGAACTGCGCGCGGCACGCCATGACCTGCATCATCTGGACTTGGGCGGCGGTCTCGGCGTTCCGTATCGCGGGTCCAATGACATCCCGCCCCATCCCGACGAATACGCAGCCCTTGTGCGCGAAACGCTCGGCGATTTGGGCCTGAAGCTAGTCTTCGAGCCCGGCCGCATGATCGCAGCCAACGCCGGAATACTCGTGACACGCACCATTTTCGTGAAGGAAGGCGACGACAAGACCTTCACTATCGTCGATGCCGCCATGAACGATCTCATTCGCCCTACGCTTTACGAGGCCTATCACGACATCTGGCCGGTTGCAGAAGACCTGGGCGCAATGGCACCAATCGCTCAGGATGTGGTCGGCCCCGTCTGCGAAACCGGCGACTATCTGGCGCAGGACAGGCTTTTGCCGCCCTTCAAGGACGGCGATCTGATGGCCATCATGTCCGCAGGCGCCTACGGGGCAGTGATGTCGTCCACCTACAACTCCCGCCCGCTCATCCCCGAGGTCATGGTGAACGGCGATCAGTATGCCGTCATCCGCCCCCGCTTTGAGGTCGAAGACATCATCGCCCTCGACCGCTTGCCCCCCTGGCTGGACTGACGCACCCCATCCCAAACCTCTCCAATAATTAATTGGCCCTGATCGCAACTTCCCGCGAAGGTGATCGCTGGCGGCTTGCCCGATACCGGGCTTGCCATGATAGGGTTGGTCATCGATCACCAACTTGGCGAAACGTATGACAGATCACGACAATCAGCTGCCCAAGCCCGGCGGGGCGTTTGAAGCAAAAGTTCGCCGCAGCCGGAGGATGATTTTTCTGGAGCGGCTCTGGCCCCGCCTTTGGGCCGTGCTGGCGGTCTTCGCGACCTTTGTAAGCGCCTCCTTCGCCGGTCTGTGGGAAAACGTCGCCGGGTATGCTCATCAGGGCCTGCTGGCAGTCTTCGGCATCGCGTTCCTGGTCGCCATTGGGTTTGCCATGCGCGTGACAAGCGCAACCCGCGACGAAGCCGTGCGCAGGATCGAACGCGATTCAGGCGTCTCCCATCGCCCCGCAAGCTCCTACGAAGACACGTTTTCATCCGAAGCCTCGGGCCCGGAAACCCAAGCGCTGTGGCAGGCCCACAAGTCGCGATTGGCAAAGATGCTGGCGTCCTTGCGCGTCGGCGGTCCCCATCCCGACATGCCGCGCCATGACCCCTGGGCGCTGCGTGCGCTCCTCATGCTGGGTGTTGTCATTCTCACGGCATTCGTCGGCGAACGCGCAGGCGACCGGTTGGCCGGTGCCTTTGACGTGCACTTCGAAACGCCACTGTCACGCGCCCGCGTGGATGCCTGGATCACACCGCCACCCTATACGTCCAAGCCACCGGTTATGCTGGCTGACGGCGGCCGCTCGGAAGGCTCTGCCTCCACGGGAGTAACGGAAACCGGCGCAATCAACGTTCCGGAAAAGTCGGTTCTCATTACCCGCGCTACCGGCGTTGATGCCCGCGATGTCGCAATCGAAATCCAGCCGGAAGGCGGCGAACCCGAACTCGTAAAGGCGGAGGCAGCCGTGACGCCGGGGGCGAAGCTATCCGAAGTCGTTGAACTGCGCCGCACGCTTGAAAC
>CAYGRH010000247.1:0-5316 GCA_964352165.1 uncultured Hyphomicrobiaceae bacterium
CGTCTGAACCCCGGCTACGGCTACATCAAGGCGTTTGACGGAAGGACCGGCGAACTCAACTGGTCGTACACGCTGAACACTCCGGCAACCGGCGGTATGCTGGCGACTGGCGGGGGCCTTGTGTTCAACGGCGATGCCGAAGGTATCTTCCGTGCCTTCGACGATGAAACCGGTGAACCTCTGTGGACTTATAACGTCGGCAGTGGCGTTCACGCGCATCCGACAACCTACATGGTCGATGGCGTTCAGTACGTCGCCATCATGGTAGGACCTGGCGGCGGCAGCCTCTGGCCGCTGGTTTACGGTGAGTGGTTCAAGAAGCACAACCGTGGCGGCGCACTGTACGTGTTCGCTATCCACAAGCGGTAAGCTTCAACCGGCAAGCACTAAGGAGGCCGGCGGATATTTTTCCGCCGGCCTTCGTCTTGACTGCCCCCAGCCGGTCAGCGTAAGGGCGAATTATCGAAAACAGGCACCTTTTGGCCTGAGTGATGCCTTAGAGATAAGAACCAAGATGCTGCAAGAAAGTCGCAGCGCGAAACGTGGGAGAGAAAATGAAACTGAGCAGCACTGCAGCAGCAATCGCTTTCGGACTTCTCGGCATGCTGGCCGCCGCGTCTGCCAATGCAGACGAGAACAAGGAAACGGCTTTGACCCCGGAAGCCATGATTGAAAAAATCAAGGTGCTGGAGGTTGACGCGGACGCAGTAGAAAAAGGGCGCGATCTGTATGGCAACACATGTCTATTCTGCCACGGCCCCAAAGGTATCGGTGCACGAGCACCCAACCTCGTTGAAGGGATGTTCAAGCCCGGCCGCGACGGAGAAGTTCCGTTTGCTTATGGCGTTCTCATGAATGGACGACCGGGCACAATCATGGGTTCGTACAAAGAGATCCTCTCCCAAGAGCAAATCTGGAACGTGATGGCCTACCTGCGTAGCGAAGGCAATCGCGTGCTCGAAGAACGCAAGCAGCGGCGCAAGAACCGTTGAGGGCAGACCGCTTTTCTCATCGTTTTTCAGGCGACACAGAGCGCTCGCGCGCGACAGCCTTCACCATAGGCCTTGCCCAACACGTCGGCCGCTCGCGTATTGGGCTATGTGTTCGCGGGTGCCAGGATCATTCGGTACGTCGAAATGGCGATTGCGGCCACGCTGCTTTATGCCGGCGTTCTCATCATGCTTGAGAAAAAGCCGGCGTCATGTGCTCGTTTATCGTGTTCTTTGTCGGGCTGATCTACGGACCAGGGGCATTGTTTGTCCTCAATGACGTGTTGAACGGGGCGGGCGGCATGAGTGTTGCCAACGTTATCGGCTCCAACCTGGGGATCGAAGCTGGACAGATCATCACTCACGCGCTGGCGGCTCCTTTGCTTCTCGCGTCGGTGCGGTTGTTCAGGGGTAAACAGGCGCTGCTACGGGGCGCTATTGCCAAGCCTCTGCCCTGGTTGCCGCTCACTGGATGTATGAACGCGCTGTCGCGCTCGTGAGCAACATCGGACCCTTGAGGGTACTCGTTACAGTGCGCTGCGTGCCCCCCATGAATTTCTACAGCTAACAAAGAAGGAAGTTGAATATGACAAGAACGGTATATGCCTTGGGCGTCGCGATGCTGATGGCAGTCACGCCCGCTGTTGCTTTTGGTGTCGAGAATTTGAAATCAAAGCCATTGGAAGTAACCGTCTCCAAGACCAGCAAAGCCTCAGCTGACAACCTGTGGAAGGCCATAGGCGATTTTTGCGGTGTCAAAGAATGGCACCCGGCAGTCGTAAAGTGCGCAGTCAAGGAAGAAGGTGGCGACACGTATCGTACACTTGAGCTGGACGGCGGCGGCGAGATCCTCGAGAAGAAGATTTCATTCGATGATGCGACACGCAGCTATGCTTATACGATCGAAGAAAGCCCGCTGCCGGTGAAGAACTATTCCGCGAAAATCGAAGTCAAGGAAGACGGTGATGGCTCCGTTGTGAACTGGTCTGCCAAGTTCAATTCCAAGGACGCAACGGATGAAAAGGCCGTTGAGACAATCACCAGCGTGTTCCAGGCAGGCGTGGATTCGCTTATTGCCGGGCTGGAGAAGTGATGTCAGGTTCAGCCTGATGAGCGACGACATTATCACGCTGAACTGATTTTGATGATCGGGTCTTGTCGCGCGAAACTCTCGCGGCAAGGCCCGATTTAATTTTGACTTGCCCGCAACCTTTTGATCTCACTTGGACGCGGGTTACAGCATGACAGTTTTAATTGGCGGGCGATAATTTCCGCCCAGATCTGGGAGTGAGCATGACCGATAAACCAATGCTATATGGGTTCGACGGGTCGACATTTATCCGCACCGTCAGGATGGTTCTTGCCGACAAGGGCGTGGCCTATGATCAGGTGCCGGTCAACGTTCTCACCGGTGAAACGCACCAGCCTGAGCATCTTGCCCGCCACCCCTTCGGCAAGGTGCCGGTGTTAGATATCGACGGCATGCGGTTACGCGAAACCATCGCGATCTGCAGCTACCTCGAAGACAAGTATCCTTCGCCATCGCTCGTGCCAACGGACATCAAGGAGCGCGCCTTGATGATCGAGGCGATTGGTATTTTGAACAGCTACGCCTACGCCGGGCTCATCGGCGCAGTGCTGTATGAGATGTTTCCCGACGTCGTTGGCGGCGCGGATGAAGCGGCACGGGCGACCTGCGTTTCCAATGGTGAGAAGGCACTCAAACTGATCATGGAAAACCGCGGTGCCGGCCCTTGGCTTGCAGGCGGGAAATGCTCGCTTGCAGATTACTTCCTCGCGCCGGTCATCGCCTATAGCGCGATGACGAGCGAAGCTGACCGCATTTTATCGGTCCCCGGCGCGCGCGACTGGTGGGCTGGTATGCAAGAGGTTGCAAGCTTCAAGGCGACGGCACCGGTTTTCGATTGATGGCGCTGAGCGTCAATTTTCTCGCGCGGCCTGCGGGCAGCAACCTTTGAAGCTTACAGGCGGGAAGTTCACCTTCCCGCCTGAATTTTTTGTAGCGCTGCGTTCGTGTCAGAGTGCGATGACCTGCGCCTTTCCAGCCTTTTCAGCGAGCCGGGCTGCGACGGAGGCCACGGCGAGATCCTGCAGGCCGACGCCTGTTCCATCGAACAGTGTGATCTCGTCGGCCGACGTGCGGCCCGCGTGCTTGGCGTTGATGACGTCGCCGAGGGGTGTGATGTCGGACTGTGCGATCAATTTGCTGGTAATCGCGTGTTGAGTTTCGCCAATCGTCACCGACTGGGCGATTTCGTCGGTGAACACGGTGGCCGCCTTGATGAGGGCCGGGTCGACTTCCTGCTTGCCTTTGGTATCGGTCCCCATGCAGGCGAGATGCGTGCCGGGCTTGATCCAGCCGTTTTGAAGCAGCGGTTCGTATGCGGACGTGATCGTGATGATGACGTCGGCTTGAGCGCAAAGTTCCTCGCGTTCAACCGCTTCGAAGGCAAGCCCAACCTCTTCGGCGATCTTACCGAGCGCCGGCAACATTTCCGGGTGCAGGTTCCAGGCAACGACTTTTTCGAAGTCGCGCTGTTCGGCTGCCGCGCGCAACTGGAAGCCCGCCTGATGGCCAGCGCCAACCATGCCCAGCACTTTCGAGTCCTTGCGCGACAGATGCGCGATCGACACCGCGCTTGAGGCAGCCGTCCGTACCGCCGTGAGGTAATTGCCGCCGACAAGCGCTGCGAGTTTCCCGGTATCGGGATCGAACAGGAATACCGTCGACTGGTGATTGGTCAGGCCCTTTGCGGCGTTGCCGGGCCAGTAGCCGCCGGACTTGAGGCCCAGCGCGAGGCCCGCACGGTCAAAGCCCGACTTGAAACCGTACAGCGCATCGGCATGGCCGATCGCCTCGCGGATTACTGGAAAGTTGTAGGCGTCACCGCGCGCCATGGCGGCGAAGACCTGCTCGACGGCCGTGAACGCTTCGGACCGGCCCACGACTTCGCGGCAGACGTCTTCTGTAACGATCAGCACAAATTTGCTCCTTCAAATTTCGAGGCGATGAGGCCAGACAGGACAGGTCTCGCTCAGTAGGCTTTGCCGCGCGCCGTGATCGGCCAGATCTTTTCGACCTTGCCGCCGCGCACGCCGACGTACCAGTCATGCACGTTGCAGGTGGGATCGCAGTGGCCAGGGACGAGACGCAGCTTGTCGTTGACCTTCAACACGCCCTCAGGATCGGCGATGACGCCGTGCTCATCGGAACACTTGATGTATTCGACATCATCGCGTCCGAAGACGACGGGCAGGCCCGAATCGACGGACTGCGCCTTGAGACCGGCATCGCAAATCGCCTTGTCGGCCTTCGCGTGGCTCATGATGGAGGTATAGAGGAACAGCGCGTTTTCGAATTCGGAAATTGGTTGTCCGTCCTCGTCATCGATGCGCTGGTAGTCGGCATCCATGAACGCATACGAACCACATTGCAGTTCGTTGTAGACGCCGGAGTTACCCTCAAAATAGTAGCTGCCGGTGCCGCCTCCTCCGACGATATCGCACTCGAGGCCTTCCGCCTTCAGCATATCGACGGTTTCGCGCACCATAGCGATTGCGATGTCGATCTTGGCCTTGCGGTCCTCGTATTTCTTGAGGTGCTGCATCGCGCCCTGGTAGGCCTGGATGCCGGAGAACTTCAATCCGGGGGCAGCGTCGATGGCTTTGGCGATGTCGACGACTGGCTGACCGCTTGCAACTCCGCAGCGCCCCGCGCCGCAGTCGATTTCGACGAGCACTTCGATCTCGGTGCCATTACGCACGGCGGCCGACGAGAGATCGGCGACGTTTGCGATGTCATCGCAACAAACGATGATGCGCGCCCCGAGTTTGGGAATGCGGGCGAGCCGTTCGATCTTGGGTGGATCGCACACCTGATTTGAGACGAGGACGTCCTTGATACCGGCGCGCGCGAAGCTCTCGGCCTCCGACACCTTCTGGCAGCAAACGCCGACGGCCTTGCCCACATCGATCTGGTAGTGAGCCACATCTGCTGACTTATGCATCTTGCCATGCACCCGGTGGCGCACACCCATCTCCGCGCAGTAGTCGCGCATTTTGGCGACGTTCCGCTCGAAGGCGTCGAGGTCGACGATCAGGCATGGCGTTTGGACGTCTGCTTCCTCCATACCGGGGCTTGCGGGAATATCGTAACCGACTTCGAAACCTTCGAACTTGATCGATGCATTCATCGGAATTCTCCTCAGCTTACGATCCAGGGGAGTTTGTCGAGATCGACGTTGCCGCCGGTGATGATGACGCCGACGCGCTTTCCGGCAAAGACGTCCTTGTTGTTGATGATGGT
>CAYGRH010000248.1:0-5314 GCA_964352165.1 uncultured Hyphomicrobiaceae bacterium
CGAGCGCAGCATTCAGTCGGCAATCGAACTGCTTGCTCCGCGCGCCCACGAGAAGGGCCTTGAGCTGGCATGGACCGTCGACGAAGGGGTGCCGCGACACCTCACGGGCGATGAGCCGCGCATCAGACAGATCGTGCTCAACCTCTTGTCGAACGCCATCAAGTTCACCGACGACGGCGGCATCGAGGTGCGGGTGGAACACAACAAGAAGAAACCCGGTCAGGACACAACGGGCCGAGGCGTCACGGCTTTGCGCATCTCGGTTCACGATACCGGGATCGGGCTTTCGGACGAAGACAGGCTGGCATTGTTTGCCGAGTTCGAACAAGCCGATGCAGCTTTACGCCGACGCAATGGCGGCACCGGCCTGGGGCTGGCGATTTCCAAACGTCTCGCGCGCGCGATGGGTGGCGACATCACCGTCGAGAGCCACGAGGGCAGGGGCTCGACCTTCGCAGTCGAGTTGGTACTTAAAAGCGAAGAATCCGCCCTTGAAAAGCGCGCGGCATCTCCAGTCATCAGTTGGGAATTTTCCGGCCGCGTTCTTCTCGCCTTCGATCGATCGATGGAACGACGCGCTATGGCTCATATCCTCAAAGGCCAGGGCCACGACGCCGTCGAAACCGACATTGCCGATGCCGCTGCAGCAATCATGCAGGCGAAGAATCGGAAGGCGCCGTTCACTCGCATCATTGTGGATGCGGACGGCGATTCCGCACTTGCGGGAGCCGCATTGGCACTCGCTCGCGATGTGTCTTTGCCAGCCGCATCAAACAGCGCGGCATCAGCCGACGTACGCGGCCTCGTGCTCGTCAATGCAATGGCGCGCGCCTCGCTGACCGCCTACCGAGGCTACGGCTTTGAGGCCTATCTCGTCAGGCCTGTGCGGCCGACCACGCTCTTGCAGCAGATCGCTGCTCCAGGCGCGGGCAGGCCTGCTGCGGCAGGCGTTTCACATCAGGCGTCAGGAGACAACGCTGCCGGGTACGCGAAGGACGGTAATCATGGCCGCCGAACCGGAACCGGCTCCGGGCACCTGGTCCTGTTGGCCGAAGACAATGAAATCAACGCACTTCTTGCCACGAAGGTCATCGCCAAGATGGGCTGCCGGGTCGAAGTCGTCACCGATGGGGGAAAAGCCACCTCGCGGATGCTGGCTGCACTTCACGGCGAGGCGGCCATGCCGGATCTCGTTTTGATGGATATCTTCATGCCCGGAACTGACGGCGTTGAAGCAACGGCTGCCATTATCGATACCTTCGATCAAGCTGGGCAACGGGACCTGCTTCCGCCCATTATCGCGCTCACCGCCAATGCGTTTGCCGAAGACCGCCAGCGGTATCTCGAAGCTGGAATGGACGATTATTTGGCCAAACCCTTCGAGATCGAGGAACTGGCAGCTATCATGCAGCGCTGGTTGGATGGCCAGGTGCTGAGATCGGCCGCCTCCTAGACACCCCGAGTGTTTGAGGTAGGCAAGCTCCCGCAGCGACCGGAAGCATCATTCACTGACTGCAACAAGAGCAAAGCGCGCGCGAAAAATATGCGGACTGGTTGAAGCCGATATGGAAGCGGGTTAGCCCTCCGAAAATCGCGATTTGCCATCGTTTTTGACAGCCAGACGCAAGCCGTTGGTTTGCAACCGATCTGTGTTTCCTCGCAAGGTTGGATTGACATTGGCTGGCAACTCTGCCCAAACCGGCATTCTATTTTGTCGCAGGTGGCATGGGGTGTCCGCCTGCTGGGGGTTTGATCTCTGCGGAGATAGGGAACATGGGGTCAGAAGATCCTTGGCATCGCCGGGGGGCGCATGCCCTCGGAGACATGGGTGCGTCGGCAATCACGACGCATTCAAGCGAACCGATTGCGCAGCCTCATGCTGGCAGCTCGAATGCGCTTTATCGGTCCACAAGCCGTAAGCTGCCGCGCACATATGGCCGCGTCGGCAACCTCGAAGTTCGCCTCGCCTCCACGAAGGCGGAAATCCGCCGCGCGCAACAGCTTCGCTACGAAGTCTTCTACGAGGAGATGGGTGCTGTCCCCTCGACGATCGCGCGCATGCGCCGCCGTGACGAAGACGCTTACGATGCCATTTGCGATCATTTGCTCGTCGTGGATGTGTCCACCAAAGCTGGCTCACCGGGCACCTGGTCATCGGGCCGCCGCCCGAAAGTGGTCGGGACTTACCGGGTGTTACGCCAGGAGATTGCCGCACGCGAACATGGGTTTTATTCGCAGGGCGAATATGACATCGCCCCTCTGATAGCAGCCCGCACGCCGCGCTATTCGTTCATGGAACTCGGCCGCTCGTGCGTATTGAAGGAATACCGCAACAAAAGGTCGGTCGAACTTCTGTGGCATGGCCTGTGGACTTATGTCCGCCAGCACAAGGTCGATGTGATGATCGGTTGCGCCAGTTTCCCCGGTACGGACCCTGAAACACATGCCATGGCGCTGAGCTTCCTTCATCATCACGCTCTCGCCCCGCCTGAATGGCGATGCAGCGCGCATCCGCATTTGCATGTGCCCATGGACCGGATACCGGCTAACGAACTTGATGAACGAAAAGCCCTCAAGGCGCTTCCGCCGCTCATCAAGGGCTACCTGAGACTGGGGGCGTTCGTCGGCGACGGCGCGGTGATCGACCATGAATTCGCCACGACGGATGTATTGATCATCCTGCCCGTCGAGAAAATCGACCCGCGCTACTTCGGGCACTTCGGCTCACCCGAAGAACAAAAAAGCCGTATCGCCGGTCAGGGCTGAAACGGCGCGCAGCGGGCTCCACGCATTCTTGCGTGCTATGTTCCAGTCTGGAAAGGCTCTCAATGCTGTACCGCGCATTCCTCACCGTCGGCGGGCTGACGATGGTCAGCCGCATGCTGGGCTTTGTCCGCGATATTTTGATTGCAGCAGCCCTTGGGTCCGGCGCCGTAGCGGATGCATTTTTCGTCGCCTTCCGCTTTCCAAACCTGTTCCGCCGGTTGTTCGGAGAAGGGGCCTTCAATTCCGCCTTTGTCCCGCTGTTTGCAAAGCGCCTCGAAGGCGATGAAGAAGCCGGCCGGGCAACTGATGGCGAAGCGCATGCCTTCGCCGAGCAAGCGCTGTCGGTCTTGGGCTTCACGCTGATTGTGTTTTCGGCCGCCGCCATGCTTGCGATGCCATGGCTGATGGCGCTGCTTGCCCCAGGCTTCGTCACCGACCCGGAAAAATACGAGCTGTCGGTTTTGCTCACGCAGATCGCATTCCCGTATTTGTTCTGCATGTCGATTGTCGCGCTGCTGTCCGGCGTCCTCAACTCCATGCAGCGCTATTGGGCCGCCGCCGCCGCACCGATCCTGCTCAACATTGTTTTGATTTCAGCAATTTCGCTTGCCATCGCGCTAGGCTACGCCAATCGGCCCGAAGCCGGAATGATCTTGGCAACCGGCGTGTTCTTGGCGGGATTTGCGCAACTCGCCATGCTGTGGATCGCCGTCCGCAAGGCAGGCCTCAAGCTGACGCTGCGCCGTCCGCGCATCACACCGGGCGTCAAGCGGCTCGTTCAATTGGGAATTCCCGGACTGCTCGCAGGCGGCATCACGCAGATCAACATCGTCGTTGGAACCATCATCGCATCCCTGCAGGCAGGCGCGGTCTCCTACCTGTATTATGCCGACCGCCTCTACCAACTGCCGCTGGGTATTGTCGGGGTCGCCATCGGCGTCGTCCTTCTGCCCGACCTTGCCCGCAGGCTTCGCGCCGGTGATCAGGCCGCGGCCTTCGACAGCCAGAACCGTTCGCTTGAATTTGCGTTGCTCCTGACTCTGCCTGCTGCCGTGGCGCTCTCAGTCGCTGCTGAGCCGATCATTGGCGTCTTGTTCCAACGCGGCGCATTTGAAGCTTCCGACACGATTGCGACGTCTTACGCCTTGAGTGCCTTTGCGCTGGGCCTTCCCGCGTTCGTCTTGATAAAAGTTTTCCAGCCGGCGTTTTTTGCCCGCGAGGACACGGTCACGCCAATGCGCTTTGCCGCGGTCAACATGGTGGTCAATGTGCTGCTGTCGCTGGCTCTGTTTTTCCTGTTCCAGGAGATGGGCTGGATGCCTCATGTCGGCATCGCGCTGGCAACGTCGATCGCCGGCTGGATCAACGCTATCCTGTTGTGGGGCACGCTCGGAACCAACGGTGACTTCAAGGCAGATAGCCGCTTGTTGCGTTCGCTGCCGCTGATCATCCTGTCGAGCCTGGCGATGGGCGCCGCCTTGTGGTTCGCCCTGCCTCACCTCGAACCCTACCTTGCAGCCTCCCAGCCTCTGATGACTCGCGTCGCCGGACTTGCAGCTCTCGTTGCGGCGGGTTCGCTCGTGTTTTTCACACTTGTTACGGTAACGGGCGTGCTGTCTCCCCGGCAGCTAAAGAAAATGCTGAGCCGCTCGCAGGCCTGACGAGGGCTGGCGCAGCGCGCCACTGATTGCCTTAAGGCGATCCAGACGCTTGAAACTCGGCATCTGCGGTGAGATAACCCGCGCTCGCCCGGCCAGGAAGCGGCCAGAACGCGGCCAGAACGCGGCCAGAACGCGGCCAGGGTCAATTGCAATCTGCACGAAATTAAACCGACAGTTGGGGCTCAAATGAATTTTCCAGAGCGTGTCTTCTCCGGCATGCAACCGACCGGCAGTCTTCACCTCGGAAACTACCTGGGCGCGATGCTTCAATGGATCAAGTTGCAGGAAACGCACGACTGCCTGTATTGCGTGGTCGATCTGCACGCCATCACCGTTTGGCAGGACCCCGACGAACTCCGCCGTTCGATCCGTCAGGTCACGGCTGCTTACATGGCAGCTGGCCTCGATCCCAAACGATCCATCCTGTTCAATCAAAGCCAGGTCGCAGCCCACGCCGAACTGGCCTGGGTGTTCAACTGCGTAGCACGGCTGGGATGGTTGAACCGCATGACGCAGTTCAAGGAGAAGGCCGGCAAGGACCGCGAGAATGCATCCGTCGGACTGTTCGCCTATCCCAACCTGATGGCAGCCGACATCCTCGCCTATAAGGCAACGCACGTTCCCGTCGGCGATGATCAAAAACAGCACCTGGAGCTGGCTCGCGACATCGCCCAGAAGTTCAACAACGATTACGCCGCGTCCATCACGGCGAACGGCCACGCCGACGGGATATTCTTCCCGCAGCCCGAACCCGTCATCACCGGCCCGGCAACGCGCGTCATGTCGTTGCGCGATGGCTCAAAGAAGATGTCGAAGTCCGATCCCTCCGACCTGTCACGCATCAATCTTACGGACGATACCGACACGATCGCCAAGAAGATCAAGAA
>CAYGRH010000249.1:0-5314 GCA_964352165.1 uncultured Hyphomicrobiaceae bacterium
TCACAATTGCCGACAACCAGCATGCAACCGACAACAGCCTAGGGGCAAGCGCGCTGCGCCCGAATATCGCTTCGAGTTGGGCCACGATCCAGGTGTAGATCCAGGCGCGCTCGTAAACGCCGTCGGCGATCGCGAAACGACCCTGTTCAAGCCACCCCGCTGCTGCGAACAGATGGTACATTTCGTCATGATGCAGCGGTGCATTAAGCAGGCCGATGCGGAAGGCGATTGCCGCGATGGCGACGCCAGCGATCAACAGGGCCGTGGCGTGGCGTTGGGCGAAGTCCTGCAGCGCGCCCGCGCTATTCTTTGATGCTTCCCCGTCCCGACCGGCGTCACGGGATGGAGGCATGTCGCTTACTGCGGGCAGTCGCTTTGGCATTGCCGAAGACGTCCTTCACAAGCTTTGCATCGGGTCTCTTCAACCGGCCGGACTCGCTAAAAACCGAAGCGCACCGGCCTTCCGGGTCTTCACGCTTTCCAGAGCCTACGCCGTGGCTGGCGGGGTCTTGGATATCCCACCGTCCTCGACGATCTCGCCGACCTCGTAGGTTTTCGCGCGGCGGCCGGAGGCAAAGATGATGATCTCACCGATCAGGCCGATGGCGATAATCTGGATGCCGAGAACGATCATCAACACGCCGAAGATCAGCATGGGGCGATCGGCAAGTGCGATCAGCCCGGCCAGACGTGCCAGGATCAGACTCGCCGTCAGAAGCAGGCCAGCGCCGAGGATCGGCAATCCGATGAAGCCGAAGAAGCGCAATGGCTTTTTCAGGAACTTCAAGGTGACGTAAAGCGACAGCACATCCAATAAAGCCGTGACGTGACCTATCGGCTTGAACCGGTAGATGCCCGTGGTTGGGAGCGCTTCACTTTCGGCGGGGGCAGCGAGTTCCATCTCGCGGACCTTGAATCCCTGATTGACGGCGACAAGCGGAATGAAGTGCTGACGCAGGCCGTGTTGGGCTGCTTCCTTGAAGACTTCGCGGCGGCCGATACGAGCACGGCAGAACAGATCCGAGAAGGAATGTCCGAAAAGCTTTTGTACGAGCCAGTGAAGCCCGCTGCGGCGAACCCGCTGGAAGGCTGAGGGGTTTTCGCGCGGGCGGCAACCGACAATCAGGTCGCTTCCGTCGTCACTTTCCACAAGCTTTTTCAGTTCGGAAGGATCAAATTCCAACCAGGCAGGAAGCGTCATGATCCGTTTGCCGCATGCCCGGTCGACGCCGGCTGCCAGCACGGCATCCTCTCCGGGCCATGGGTGCAGATAGACGAAGCGGACTTGCGGCCAGTCGGCTGCGATCTTTTTTGCTGACTCGGCGATGCCTTCTGTTTCGTCGACGATGCAGATCATTTCGTAAGCTATCGGCATCGCGTCGAATTCGGTTCGGTAGGCCGTCAGTATGCCTTCGGCTTCCTCAAGCGGACCGGATATCGGAATAATGACGCTGAGCTCGGGTGCTGGACCAGTTGTGCGCCCGCGAGTTTCTGCGGCTCCGGTCGATCCGGCGGTCTTGTGGTCCTTGGCGACGATCCAATGTTCGGTCATGGGCACTATCAATCTTGGTTTCAGGTTTAAGCCGCATCATGGGTTGCGGGGATGCAATTTTATTCACCGTCAGCCCTGCATCACTGCACGGGCTGGGGCTTTCCAATCGGGTGCTGGATTGCTGTCTGGTGCACGACGCCGACGGCGAAGCCTATGCAAATGAGGAATACCGAGAGCGATCCGAGGAGAACGGCGAGTGTCGGGAATACGATGGATGCTTCGCCTGCCAGCGGAGCTGACCACATGGCGGTGGCCATACATGCGGCTGCGATGAGCGCAGTCGTCAGGCCGACCCCGGCAAAACAAGTCAGAGGATTGCGCGAGAAAAGAAGGATCGTCTTGATGGCGATCAGGTCGACGAGAACCTTGTAGATCCTGCTGAGACCGTATTTCGATTGGCCGAACTGGCGTGCGTGATGGCGCACTCCCACCTGGGCAATCCGCGCGCCGTAAGGAATGGTCATCGCCGGGATGAAGCGGTGCATGTCGGAATAAAGCGGAACCTTCTTAATCACCTCCGCGCGATAGGCTTTGAGCGAGCAGCCGTTATCGCGAATGGGCAGTCCCGTCACCTTGCCTATGAGCCAGTTGGCGACAATCGATGGCAGTTTGCGCGATATCGCCTTGTCCTGCCGGTTGATGCGCCAGCCGACGACGAGGTCATAGCCTTCGTTCATTTTTTCAAGCAACATCGGGATGTCGGCGGGATCATTCTGCAGATCCGCGTCCATGGTGACGATGACACGGCCTTTGGCGTGGTCGATGCCCGCGGCCATGGCCGGTGTCTGGCCGAAGTTCCGGGAGAACTTCACCGCAACGACGCGGTCATCGGCCTTGGCGATTTCGCGCAGGCGCTCGAAGGTGGTGTCCTTGCTGCCGTCATCGACGAAGACAATCTCGAAGGGGATGCCAATAGGCTCGACATTCTTCACGATCGACTCGTAAAGATGTCCGATGCTTTCTTCCTCATTGTATGAGGGCACGACAACTGACAGCTCGACCGGCATGTGACGCAAACCATTTGAATTCGGGGCCATAGAATTGTGTAGTGCAACGCAATGTCGCCAGCAAACCACGCCTTGCCGGTTAGTAAACCTGAAGGCCGTAAGGTTATTCTGCGTACCGAGGACTACACGACTGGTGTTTCGAGCCGATACACGCACCAGCGCGGGCGCGCAGGCGGGGGCGTAATGCGTATCGTTTTGTGGCACTGGTCCACCGCACCACCGCCGGGTGAACTGCCACCGCTTGCCGAGGTCTCCGGCGGCATCCTGAACGCGCACGAGCTTGCCCAAGCCGAAAGGCGTCTTGATGCGGAGCACGGCTACCGGTTCGCGATGGCTCGGCGTGGGATACGTTTGATTTTAGGCCGGGAGCTTTCGTGTTTTCCCCAGGACATTCGTTTTGAAGTTGGTGACCACGGCAAGCCTCGGATTGAGGGACTGCCTGCATCTCACGACCCGGCCTTGTCGTTCAATCTCAGCCACAGCGGGGATCTGGCCGTATTAGCCGTCTCGCGGGACGGCGAAGTCGGCGTCGATGTCGAGCGCGTGCGGGACATCGATCTGCGCATCGCGCGGCGTTACTTTACCGGCAGGGAAGCCGAAGAAATCGCGGCTGCCGAGAGCAGTCATCAGCTCGCAGCGTTTTTCCGCGTCTGGACGGCGAAAGAAGCCGTGGTGAAGGCGACGGGCGAGGGAATCCGGCGGGGGCTTGATACGTTCGAGTTCGCTTCGTTGCCGGATGGACAGGCAAGCGCTGGGTCGCTCAGGACTGGTGCGTTGCCGGCTCTCCGCGCGCGTGTGCAATGGTTTGTTCCGGTCGAAGGCTATGCGGCCGCTGTTGCCGGGCTGGATGCCAATCGCCCAATTGATTTGACGATACGCGCGTTCAACGGCTGACGGCTCTGGGCATCGGTGCGGCTTCATTGGTCTGGCCCAGCACCTGGGGAACGATCAGGCCGAGTGCTGCAATTTTTTCTGCGACTTCGCGCGCGGCGGCGTCGGTATAGTGGCCGTAGTCGAAATGATACGGCTCGCCCGTTTGCGTCATGAGCGTGCACTTGTCGCCCGAACACAGGAGGTCGTAGAGCGAAACGTATCTCACGTGCTGGGGCCACGATCTGGCCTGCAAGTCCTCATCCAGACGGCGGGTCGACGGATTGCGGAAGTCCTCCAGGCTTTTGGAGCCCCACAGTTTGTTGCGCGCCAACAATTTCGGGAATGCATCGAGATATTCGACGGCAGGTCCCAGAACGATGACCTGGCTGGCGTGTTTGGCGAGATAGGCCGCGGTTGCGACGAGACTGTCGGCTTCCTGTGGCGTCCAACGGGCAGACAGGATAACGCCGTCAAGTTTCCTTGCAGGGACGTGCTCATCTAGGATGAACGGGATCAGTTTCGTGCACCAGTCCGAGCCTTCAGCATCCAAGACCGGACGGCACCCTGACGCACCGGCCACCTGCAGGTTGATATCGGGTAGAGCATCTCTGAGCGCATGCATCAGATGGCCAGCATGACTGTCACCCAACAGCAGCCAGTTCGGGTGATCGTCTGAGTACGGCAGGCATTGGGTCTGATCGAATGCCTCAAAACGACCGGGCGTTTTGGCATGGATCATACAGGCGGCCGGCCCCTGAATGCGCTTGAACTCGGGGGTTTTGACGTATTCCAGGTATGCGTTGATCGCAGCAATTTCACTAGGGAAACTGCGCCAATGGCCCGCGATCTGGGTCAGCGCAAGGCCCACGCCTGCGGCTAGCGCAATGCAGCCCATCGCATAACCATTCAGGCGCAAAGCCGGTCTGGCGCGCATGGCTGGCGAGCGGAAGGGCTGTTCGATGAATGCGTAACTCAATGCGCCCAGCGCGAAAGACAAGGCTACGATGAATGCCACATCGAAGGCGCCAAGCAGTGGGCCAAACCGGATCTTGTAGAACACGATGATCGGCCAGTGCCAAAGGTAGACCGAGTAGGAGATGCGGCCAATCCAGACGAGCGGGGACGCCGACAGCACTCTGCCAGCTGACGTTCCTTCGGCAAATGCGATCAACAGCACCGCACCGACAACTGGGAACAGGGCATTGGGCCCTGGAAACGACGACTGCTGGTTGAGGCCGAAAATGCCATAGGCAATCAGCCCGAGGCCCACGGCAGCCAGCCCCTGTCGAATGGCTGTGTTCGGAACCAGATCGCGGACCGCACCGAGACCTACAACCGCCAGAAGGGCTCCCAACCCGAATTCCCAGGCGCGCGTCGGCAGCAGATAGAACGTCGGGACCTCGTAGTTCTTCAGGCCCCACCAGCTTGCGGCAAACGAAACGATCGAGACCAGCAGGATTGCCAGCCCATAACGGCCTTTTGCATAGCGCGCCACGAGCAACAACGTGATCGGCAGCAGGATGTAGAATTGCTCTTCGACCGATAACGTCCAGGTGTGGAGTAACGGCTCGGTTTTCGCCTCGGTGTTGAAGTAACCAGTCGTGCGCCAGAAATAGATGTTTGAAACGAACACCGATGCTGCGGCGACCGTCCAGCCGAGATTGCTGGCCTCGGCAGGCAGCATAAGAAAATATGCTGCGATAATCACCGCGATGATCAGGGCGAAATATGCAGGCAGGATCCGCAAAGCTCTGCGCTTATAGAACTCCAACAGCGAGAACTGACCTGATCGGAGTTCGTCGACGATAATGGTGGTGATCAGGAATCCGGAAATGACAAAAAAGATGTCGACGCCGGTGAATCCGCCGGAGAACAATGCGAC
>CAYGRH010000250.1:0-5285 GCA_964352165.1 uncultured Hyphomicrobiaceae bacterium
CGGTCAAGCTGGAACGAATGATCCATTTTGTCCCCCCGCACAATGAAAAGATCCGCGCCAAGCTCAAGACCATTGCAGCCAGCGTCGACGTGATCCTGGGGAACCTGGAAGACGCCATTCCCGCCGACCAGAAGGAAGACGCACGCGCCGGGTTTATCCAGATGGGCCGTGAAATCGACTTCGGTTCAACCGGGCTATGGACGAGGATCAACTGCCTGAATTCCCCATGGGGCCTCGACGATATCCTGGAAGTCGTGCCTGCCGTCGGCAACAAGCTCGACGTTATCATGCTACCGAAAGTGGAAGGCGCGTGGGACATCCACTACCTCGACCAGCTTCTCGCACAGCTTGAAGCCAAACACGGTATCGACAAACCAATCCTTATTCACGCCATTCTGGAAACGGCTGAAGGCGTAAAGAACGTCGAAGATATCGCGGCTGCCTCGCCACGCATGCACGGTATGAGCCTGGGCCCCGCCGACCTTGCAGCTTCCCGCGGCATGAAGACAACCCGCGTAGGCGGCGGACATCCAGACTACATGGTGCTCGCCGATCCAGGCGCAGATGCAGCCGCTGCGCGTGCCAGCCACCAGCAGGATCTGTGGCATTACACCGTTGGCAAGATGGTCGATGCCTGCATGAGCTACGGCATCAAACCCTTCTATGGCCCATTCGGCGACTTTTCCGATCTGGCCGCGTGCGAATCCCAGTTCCGCAACGCCTTCCTGCAAGGCTGCCTCGGCGCATGGTCGCTGCACCCCAGCCAGATCGAAATTGCCAAGCGCGTCTACAGCCCCGATCCCGCCGAAGTGATCTTTGCCAAGAAGATCCTTGATGCCATGCCCGACGGCACCGGCGCTGTCATGATCGACGGCAAGATGCAGGACGATGCGACCTGGAAACAGGCCAAGGTGATCGTCGATCTGGCGCGCATCGTTGCCGAAAAGGACCCGGAAATGGCCAAGGCCTACGGACTGTGACCCTTATGCATCGCTAGATCGGCCAGATTGTCGCGGTCGCCGCCCTAAAAGCTGCGGCCGCAAGGCCTGAAAATGTCACAAACGACGTGCAAGTGGTTGGCATATCGAATACTTACGAGCGTTCACTGCTCTGACAATCACTTTGGCCACGCGTATCGAACGATCAGTTATTCATAATTGACAGCGGCGCGCGTCTGCAATCGTATGGCACCGATGAGACGGGATTTGGAAATAGACAACTTCTTGCGTGCGCCGGCGGACGGAGTCCGACAGGCGAAGTTCCATGTCGGCCAGGTGGTCAAACATCGATACTACCCGTTCCGCGGCGTAATTTTCGATGTCGACCCAGTATTCGACAACACCGAGGAATGGTGGCTTTCGATCCCTCCCGACATCCGTCCGACCAAGGACCAGCCGTTCTATCATCTGCTGGCGGAGAACGCTGAAACCGAATACATCGCCTATGTCTCCGAACAAAACCTGCTGCCTGACGATACGGGCCAGCCGCTGCGCCACCCGCAGGTTTCCGAGCTGTTCTTGGAAGACGATGACGGTCAGTATCACGCGCTCTACCTGCAGGAACACTGACGCAATAGCTGAGCTGACTTAGCCGGTTGTGTGTAGACTGCCGTTAAATGCCCGGAAGTGGCGCCGCCACATCGCGTTCGCAGTCCGCACGGCAATCACAAATCTCGCAGGCAAGTCGTTCTAACGCAAAAGCGCCGCCACGATTATGTATCGTGGCGGCGTTTTTCGTCTGATTGCCCGAAACCGACAGCTTACCAATCAGGTAAACCGCCCATTCCAAGAACCCCTTATTTCTTCGGCGCAGCTGCCGCGTCGGCAGCAGCCTTGTCTTTCTGCTGATCCTGGAAGGCCTTGACGGCAGCGCGCTGACGGTCGCGGATCTGCGCCATCAACTGACCGCGGGCTTCCGCGTACTGCTTGTTGTCGACAGGCTTGCCTTCATGAGCGGCTGTGAAGCCGTCCAATGGAACCGGAAAACCGATCGGCTGCGCACCGGAATTGACCGCCAGAACCATCAAGCCACCGCCCTTTTTGAGCGATGTAATGAGTTCGTCGGTCGCCTCGATCTCAGCCGTGCAGCCTGCCGGATGGCACAGCGAATACTTCAGATTGATCGGCTTAAGCTGAGCGTCGTCGACCTTTTCGTTCTTGGCCGCCATTGCCCACTGTTCAGGCGTATAAACCGCTGCGCGAACGCCTGCCGGGATTGCCATGCCGAGCGGAACCATGACCATCAGCGTCTTCCGCTCATTGCCCTCGACTTCGCGGATCGCCGCGGACACGAGAACCATCCCGGTGTTTCCATCGAGGCGCTCATGGTGCGTCAGGCAGATGTTTTTCTCGATCTTCTCGACCTTGCCCTCTTTATTCTTGCTCGCAACCGGAGCTTTTTCGCACAATTTCACCCATGCGCTCTGCGCAGCAGCCGCATCAGCCTTCTTGGCGTCTGCTTTCTGCGCGTAACTTGGAACGGCTGCTGTCATCGCGGCAAAGCCCGCGGCAGCGATTGTGAAAGCCGTCTTCTGCCAAACCGTCTGTGTCATTTCGGTTCTAGACCTTTATGTTGAAAGCCGGACCCGCCAGCTCAGCCCCTCGGATGCGCATCATGCGCCCAGGTCTCAGCGCCATTAATGCGCTTGCCACGGCGGGCACTAAGGCCGGGAATGAGGCAATCCCGTGGCCAGGGCAAGACCGTCTACGCGCGATTGGGTTCCCCTGTGGATAGACGTGGCAAAACCGCAACGGCTGATATGCCAACGAGTAGACCCGAGATCGTCAAATTCGGCGCGTTCACTCATCCGAGCAGGCCCCGCTTCCGCCCTGATAACCGTATTAATTTTGTGCTAGTCCGCCCATAAGCTCAAGTCCATGTTTCGTGCGGGCGACCCGCAATCGATTATCCGCTGCGCACAAATAGCCAAGGAACTGCTTCATCGTGTCCCAGTCCGCCGCCCGAAAGAGACGCGCGAACGAACTCCGGTTTGCATCCCCTAACGATATCCGGCCAGTAAATTTATCCAGGCTTACAGCTCCAATCATTTGCGAGTTTGCACTCGTACTTACAGCCCTTTCGCTACTGGCACTCCTGATGGTGTTACCGGCATCGGCAGTAGACAACGCGCCCGCAGCCGGCGCGACGCGCTTTCACGCCATCTCGATGCACGGCACCCCAAAGCACGCCGATGGCTTTACGCACTTCGACTACGTCAATCCGAACGCACCGAAAGGCGGGAGAGTGACTCTGGCCACTCCCGGTTCATTCGACAGTCTCAACCCGTTCATTATCAAAGGCGTGCCAGCCGCGGGATTGCGCGACTTTCTGTATGAATCGCTCATGACCCGGGGTCTTGATGAGCCCTTCACGCTCTACGGCCAGATCGCCGAAGCAATCGAAGTTCCCTCAGATCGCAGCGCCATCACCTTCCACATCAACCCAAAGGCGCGCTTTTCCGACGGCGACCCCATCGACGCCGACGACCTGCTGTTTTCCTGGAAAGTCCTGCGCGATAAGGGCCGGCCAAACCACCGCGCCTACTACGCCAAGGTTGAAAGCGCGGACAGGCTTTCAGACCATGCCCTTCGTTTCAACTTGTCAGATACGAACGACCGGGAGTTGCCACTGATCCTAGGCCTGATGCCGGTCCTGCCATCCCATCTCCTGACAGAAGAAACTTTCGACCGCACGACACTGCAGGCGCCGGTCGGCTCTGGACCTTATAAGATCACGACTGTCGATCCCGGCCGCTCGCTCACCTATTCGCGCGATCCCAACTGGTGGGGGAAGGACCTGGCGATCTCGAAGGGGCGCTTCAACTTCGATGAGGTCCGCTACGACTACTATCGCGAAAGCTCCGCCATGTTCGAAGCGTTCAAGGCAGGTCGCGTCGACATGAGACCCGAAGACGACCCCGCGACCTGGGCGGAAGGCTACAACATCAAGCCCGTTACCGACGGCAGCATCATTAAGGCGGAGTTCGAAATCGCATTGCCCGCCGGCATGACCGCACTTGCCTTCAACACCCGCCGCGACCAGTTCAAGGATCCCCGCGTCAGGCGCGCGCTCATCCACCTTCTCGACTTCGAATGGATCAACAAGGGTTTATTCCACGGGCTCTACACCCGTTCGGAAAGCTATTTCTCCCGCTCTGCGCTTGCCTCGACAGGCCGGCCCGCCGACGCCCACGAAAAGGAATTACTCGCGGAGTTTCCCGACGCTGTCCGGCCAGAGATAATGGATGGCACTTTTCGCTTCCCCAAAAGCGATGGCTCCGGCCAGAACCGCAAAAACTGGCGTGCAGCCCTTAAGTTGCTCAACGACGCCGGATATTCGCTGAAAGGGCGCAAACTGATCCATGAGAAATCAGGTGAGCAACTGGCCTTTGAGATCCTCGCCGGCTCGGCGTCGCAAGAGCGGCTCCTGCTGAGCTTCACACGTGACCTGGAGCGTCTTGGCATCGCGGCATCCGTGCGCGTCGTCGACAGTGCGCAATATCAGGCGCGCATCAAGTCCTACGACTACGACATGATACAGACGCGGTGGCCCTCCTCGCTATCACCCGGCAACGAGCAGATCTTCCGATGGTCATCGACGCTTGCAGACCAGGACGGCACGTTCAATTTCGCAGGGGTCAAGAGTAACGCCGTCGACGCAATGATCGCCGCCATGTTGCGCGAAACCGAAGCTGAAAATTTTGCGTCCTCGGTGCGCGCGCTCGACCGCGTGCTTCTTTCGGGCGACTACGTCATCCCGCTGTTTCACCTGGAAAAGCAGTGGATCGCCCACTGGCGTCATTTGCGCTATCCTGAGCGGACTTCCCTGTTCGGCTATCAGCTCGACACGTGGTGGCAGGCTGCTCCTGAGGAAAAACCGACACCGTGAGTGACGACAAAAAAACTCAATCCGCTGCTGACATAATTCCCGCGCACAGCCCATACCGCTACCGCGCTCCGCTTCCCCCCACACGCTTCAACATGGCGCGTTACTGCATCGGCCGTTCAGCCGCCACTTACCCGGACAAAAAAGCTCTCCTGGTTTTCAATTCTCCTGACACCACGGAACCTTCAGAAACGTTTACCTACCGCGAACTCGAAGACGCCACCCTCCGGGTTGCAGCCGCTCTGAAAGCCCGCGGCCTCGCCCCAGGAGATCGGGTACTGCTGCGCCTGTCCAACACCTCGACGTTCCCACTTATCTTCTTTGGCGCAATCGCCGCGGGCCTCGTGCCGATCCCGACGTCCAGCCAACTCACCTCATCCGAGGCCGCATTTCTGGCCGGT
>CAYGRH010000251.1:0-2369 GCA_964352165.1 uncultured Hyphomicrobiaceae bacterium
AGGAACGCGAGTCTTACGGGAAAGCGCCAACTCGGTTACCAGAACGCAAAACGGTTGAGGCAAAAGGCGAGGACGCAGCGGTTCAAGCGCCTGCCGATTCCGGTGAGAAGCGCGACACCGCTGGGGCCTATGCCAATTTGAGCACAGAGAGCCTGTCGCAGCTGTTGAAGCAGCGGGACCAGTGGGGCGAGGCTGGAAACGGAGAGATCGTGCCGGCGTCTGCTGCTGCGGTAGAAAAACCTGCTCCCACGCAGACGGGTGCGCTTGCGCCCTATGAGACGGCTGCCACTGCCTGCGGGCGGGAAGTTGCCTCCATCGTCTCAGCCCGTCCGATCGAATTCGGTCCTTCGAGTGCAGCCATCGGTCCAGGCAGCCGGGCTGTCTTAAAGAAGATTGGTGAGCTCGCCCGTTCGTGCCCTGGCGTTCGTTTCCGCATCGAAGGTCATACGGATGCAAGCGGTACGGCGGGGAAAAACCAAATCCTGTCGGAGGCGCGTGCGCGGTCCGTGATGCAGTATCTGTTGGCGTTCGGGATCGAGAAGGCGCGGCTGACAGCGGTCGGTTTCGGCGAAAGCCAGCCAATTGCCAGTAATGACAGTGCGGCCGATCGCGCGAAGAACCGCCGTATCGAGTTCGTGCCTGTCATCGAGTAGGCTTGAGCGCGATTAGTGAATTGCCAGCCTGCGTGGCCGGTTGGTTCAAATGAAAAAGCCCAGGGGTTTCCCTGGGCTTTTCGCGTATTCTGGTACGGCCTTGAGGGCTGCAACGCGATATTAGCGCGTTGTTGCGCTGCTCACTCTTTCGGAGCGGCGGCGGCATCTTCCTCGGCTGGAACTTCGGCTGCTGCGGCTTCCGCAATGAGGCGCTGAGCCTGGCCGATCCAGTCTTCCTTTTCGATGCGACCGTCGAGTTTCAGGAAGTCATCGACGTTTGCGATGTCGTCATCGGACAGATTGGCGACCTGCTCCAGCTTTACCAGGTTGAGCTGGCGCAAACGCGAATTCAGATCGGTATCAATGCCAGTGATCTGCGTCAGATCCTCAGGCGCGCCCTTCTGCTTCTTGAAGCCCTTCCAGGCTGCGTTAAGGCGGCGTGCACGTGCATCCGTGCGCTCAGTGATACGAGCCGAACGTCCGCGGCGGCCGCGGAGATAATAAAGCTTAGCGCGGCGGACACGTCCGCGGCGGATGACTTCGATTTCGGTGATGAACGGCGAGTAGACCGGGAAAACACGTTCCACGCCTTCGCCGTAGGAAATTTTGCGGACCGTGAAGTTCTCGTTCAGGCCAGCTCCCGAGCGGGCGATAACGACGCCTTCATAAGCCTGGTTGCGGGTGTTCTTGCCTTCAACGACGCGAACGACGACGCGGACGGAGTCTCCGGGACCGAATTCAGGCACACCGCGTTTGGCGGAAATGGCCTTCATCTGCTCTTGTTCGAGCTCTTGGATGATGTTCATTTTTGATTGTCCTTAGCTTTTAAAAAGCAGAGGAGCGGCGCCACCAGTCCTCGAATGGAGGACGGGCGCAGCTCTTGCGGCCCATGTCTGGGAAATTGGATTGCCGGGTGATAGCCGAAAGCTCAGCGTTTGTCGATGGTCGATTTGCCTCGTTTTCACTTTTGGCCTACCGGCAACTCGTGGGTTTCCGGTGTGGATTGCGCCGGTTTAGGCCTAACTTTTGCTGCTGCCTGGTTTTGGTTTGTTGGAAGCCTTTTCCGGAGCCAGCAGGTCCGGGCGGCGCTGCTTTGTCAGCTCTACGGCATTGTCATGGCGCCATTTGGCTATGCGGCCGTGATCGCCAGACAGTAGAACCGGCGGGATTTCACGGCCTTCCCACAGCGGTGGCTTGGTGTATTGGGGGTATTCGAGAAGACCGTTTTCGAAGCTTTCGTGGTCGAGGCTTGCCTGCGCACCGATGACGCCGGGCAAGAGCCTGACGCAGGCATCCATCAGCACCATCGCTGCGAGTTCGCCGCCCGACAGCACGTAGTCGCCGATAGATATTTCGCGCAGGTTGCGGGCTTCAAGAATTCGTTCATCGATACCTTCAAAACGGCCGGCCAGCATTATTGCGCCGGGGCCCTCGCTTAGTTCGCGGGCGGTCGCCTGGGTCAGCGGTTGGCCGCGCGGCGTCAGGTAGATGGCCGGGCAGTCGGGTGCAAGCCGGGCGGCTTCATCAAGAGCGGGAGCCAAAACATCGGCGCGGAGGACCATGCCGGCTCCGCCGCCTGCAGGTGTGTCATCGACGGAGCGATGGCGACCTATGCCGAATTCGCGCAGTGAAACGGTGTCGAGCGACCACAGGCCCGCTGTCAGCGCCTGCCCGGACAGGGATGTGCCCAGCGGGCCCGGGAACATTTCCGGGAAC
>CAYGRH010000251.1:2379-5239 GCA_964352165.1 uncultured Hyphomicrobiaceae bacterium
GACCACCACAGCCTGCCAAGGTTTGCGGCCATCGTTTTCGGGCCGATGCGGCATTTTTCATTGTCCGGCTTGCTGGTTTTCGATCGGCTTTCGAGCGCGCGTCACACGCCCTCGACGACGGTGATGTCGAGGGATCCTGCGCCCTGGCGCAACTTCTTGGCTTCGGCGTATTCGGGCGAGCGGGCGTATCCGAGGGCGTCGTCGTAGCTTGCAAATTCAATGACGACATTGCGAGCAACGCCGTTGCCTTCGACGATCTCGCTGCGGCCGCCGCGCACAATCGGCTGACCGCCGAACTTGTCGAGTGCGATCTTTGATTTCGCGACGTACTGGCCCCAGGCTTCCGGGTCGGTGACTGTGGCGTGAGCGATGACGTAGCCTTTGGGCACGGGTGTCCTCCAGTTGGGGTTGTGGGTTTTTGGCGATCAGGCCTTTCGACGCTGGCCGGTCATAGGCTGGGATGTGGGCTGGGATGGCGGTTCGCGTCAAGCCCAAGTCGCGGCGTCGAGGCGGTAGGCGGCCTAGATGGGCCTCAAGGGGCGGTTCAGCCGCCTGCGAGTGCTTCGGCAATGTGCGTCGTGAATGCTTTCGCGCTGGCGGCGGGGTCATCGGCTTCGCTGATAGGGCGGCCAACAACGATGTAATTGGCGCCAGCCGAGATCGCATGTTCAGGCGTCATGACCCGTTCCTGGTCGCCTGCTGCGCTGCCTTCCAGCCGGATACCCGGTGTGACAATCAGGAATTCCGGAGAGGTGGCCTGGCGTATGCTTGCTGCCTCTTGGCCTGAAGATATGACGCCATCGAACCCTGACTCAAAGGCCAATTTTGCGCGATGGAGCACCAGATCGGCAGGCGACATCTGACAGCCCTGTTGGGCGAGATCGTCGGCGTTCAGGCTCGTCAGCACGGTTACGGCGAGCAGTTTGGTGTTAGATTTACCGCGGCCGGAAACGGCGGCGCGCAAGGTTTTAAGGTCGTGGCCATGGACGGTCAAGAATTTCGGGCCAAGCTCGACGGCATTGGAAACCGCTCGTTCGACGGTGTTTCCGATGTCGAGGAATTTCAGATCAAGAAAGACGTTCTTGCCATGCTCTTTGAGCATTTTCGCGATGTCGAGGCCGCCGGAAAACAGCAATTCGAGACCGATCTTGTAGAAGCTAACGGAACTGCCCAGATGGGCGATAAGGCGGGTTGCGCCTTCGCTCGTTGGCATGTCTAGCGCGACGATGAGGCGGTCGCGGGCCATGGCTTCCAGTTTTGACGACTGCATGGCGTTTCCCTGAATTCTCATTGCGGTGATGGAGGCTCGGCGAAGTGATCGCTCGCGGTTCCGCCTGCCGTTGGTCGAGACCATAGCGCAACGAACGTGAAAACGGGAGCGAGCAGCGGGCCTTTAGGCGGGAAGAGGAGTGCAAAGCGCGTCGCCCGTTCCAATGGGACTGTCAGTCGCCGTGCAGGACCCTGGCTGCGCGGGCGAGCTTTTCGATCAGTCCTTTAAATCGCTCCTGGGCCTCCTTGTTGGCAAGGTGGCCGTTTTCCTCATAGGCGTCGTGGGCGCGGGGGACTGAGAATTGTTCGGGGAGGACCAGCGCGCCCAGCCCATGTTCGAGAACGTGGCGTACGGTGAAAAGCCCTCGCATCCCGCCTGTGCCGCCAGGAGAGGCCGAACCGAGCGCGAATACGCGGGTCTTGTAGACATCGAGCGGTCGTTCTTCGTCGCGGACGCGGCTGACCCAATCGAGTGTGTTTTTCAATAGCGGCGTGATGGCGGCGTTGTATTCGGGGCAGGCAATGAAGACGCCGGTGTGGAGGCTCATCAGTGCCTTGAATTTGCGCGCGTTATCCGGCGGGCCGCTGTCGGCTTCGATCTCGCCGTTGTAGAGCGGCATCGGGTAGTCGCCCAAATCCGCAAAAGTGGCCGCGATGCCGTTGGCTTCCGCGATGTCGTGGCCAAGCCGGGCAAGCCGGGTGTTGTGTGAGCCGGCGCGCGCGGAGCCTGAGAAAAACAGCAGTTTCGTTTCGTATGTCTTGCCTGTCACTGTTCGCCGACCAGTCTGAATTTGTTAGGCGATCGCGGCAATGCCTGAACCCACGCCGGTGCCCATCTCCGGTTATTTGCCGCCATTGCCAGGCAGAGTTGCAATATAGGCCAAAATGGCTTCGCGCGAAGTCGGTTCAACGACGCCGACGTGACGCATCCGGATGTCGGGTGTGTCGTGGGTGGTGGCGGTCAGCCAGTCGCCGAGCGTCTTGGCGCTCCACTCGACACCGAGGTTCTTGATGTTCGGCGAATAGGTGAAGCCTTCGACCGAGCCTGCCTTGCGGCCGAAAAGATTAGTGAGCGGAGGAGCAAATGCGTCGACGCCGAGTTCGGTCGCGTGGCAGTTGGAGCAACGCTGCATGACCAGCATTTTGCCGAACTCGAGCTGGCTCATGGCAGGCATTTGCGGCTCGGTGACGGGAGGAGCGGTAACCAAAGGGGGCTGTTCAGCGCTGGCCGGGACGGCGGATACGAGAGCGATGAAGGCCACCAAACACGCCAATGCTGCCGAGGCGACCAAGGTCTTCGCGATGAAGTTTTTTTGCACGGCGGTTGTCTCCTCCCGGCGTGAATTCCGCCGCTGTTCTTCTACGAGTGTTGCTCGGTCTACGAGCGATCGGTGCCAGCCGATCATTGCAAGGCCGACGCCCAACGACCCGGAAGGTGTCGGGCCGCCGGGACGAAAGGACATCGGTTCGTTCGGTTGAGCTGTTACTTCGCAGTGAGCGTCTTCAGGTAGGCCAGGATGAAGTCCTGCTCGGCGCGGTCGTCGATGCCGACATGGCGCATGCGCGTTCCGGGCATGACGCCGGTATTGTC
>CAYGRH010000252.1:0-5235 GCA_964352165.1 uncultured Hyphomicrobiaceae bacterium
TGCAATGGCGCATTGGTTGGATTCCTTTTGGTGGTTATGTCAAAATTGCAGGTGCGGTATTGGTGCGGCAGCGTCCGGGCAGTGCTAAGGGTGTGGTGTTCATGACGATCGAGGATGAGACGGGCGTCGCGAATGCCGTGATCTGGCCCAAGGCGCTCGAACGTTTCCGCAAGGTCGTCATGGCGAGCCGCCTCATCATGATCCATGGCCGGGTGCAGCGGCATGAGGATATCATTCATGTCGTAGCGTCGCGCCTGGAGGATCGTTCGGACTGGTTGATGGCGCTTTCTGATGAAGTCGGTGTGATGCGCATGCCGATTGCCAATGCCGATGAGGTTCTGCGCCCGGGGCCGGAAACGGGAGGGGAGCCTGGAGTTGAACCTGGGCGCGAACGCGGGCGAAGTTTGCCGCATCCACGATGGGCCGGGCATCCGCGCAATGAGCGCATCATTCCCAAGTCACGGGATTTCCATTGAGACTATTTCTTCGAGATAAACTCCGTCATGTGATGACGGCACTTCGCGCCCGATTGCGACATGCTTGGTTGCTCGCTGCCATGGTGGCGGCCCTTGGCGGTCTCGGATTTGCGACGGGTGCTTTCGCTGATGCCGAGCGGGGGCGGGCTGCGCCGGAAGCTGCGACAGGGTTCGATGCGAAATCCGTTGAGACGGCGAAATCGCATATGGTGTCTGCTGCCAATCCGTATGCCGTGAAGGCGGGCCGCGAGATTCTGAGGGCTGGAGGTAGTGCGGTCGATGCTGCTATTGCAACGCAGCTCGTGCTCAATCTGGTCGAGCCGCAGTCCTCGGGCATTGGCGGCGGGGCCTTCATTCTGCATTTCGAAAAGATGCGCCAGCGTGTCGTTGCCTACGACGGGCGGGAGACGGCGCCTGCGGCGGCGACACCTGACAGGTTTATGCGCGATGGCCGCCCGCTGCCTTTCAGAAACGCGGTCAATTCGGGGCTGAGCATCGGCGTGCCGGGCCTTGTGCGCGTTATGGAGGACGCGCACCGGAAACATGGCAGGCTCGAATGGGCGGCTCTGTTTGACCCGGCGATCAAGCTGGCGCGTGAAGGTTTTACGGTTTCAACGCGGCTCAATCTCTTGCTGCGATGGATGGGGGCGGACTGGTTCAACCCGCCTGCGCGTGCCTATTTCTTTCCTGATGATGGATCACCTGTCGGCATAGGTGAGGTTTTGAAGAACCCCGAATTCGCAGATACGCTTGAGGCCATCGCGGCGGGTGGATCAGCGGCGATTTATTCAGGTGAACTTGCCGGGAGAATTGTGGATGCCGTCAAGGCTGCGCCGAACTTTTCCGGCGATCTGACGCTGGCCGATCTTGCAGGGTATCGATCTGTCGAGCGTGAGCCGGTGTGCGTCATCTACCGGGGAAAGCACGTTTGCGGCATGGGGCCGCCGTCATCGGGCGCGCATACGGTTGGGCAGACGCTAGCTATGCTGGAGGCGTTCGATATAGGCGGTGCGGGCGAGGGTATGTCGCCGCGCGCGCTTCACCTGTTCGCTGAAGCCCAGAAGCTCAGCTATGCGGATCGCGACCGTTATCTTGCCGACCCGGCGTTTGTGGATATCCCGCGCGGATTGCTCGATCCGTCCTACATCGCGCAGCGGCGCGGGCTGATCGATCCTGATGCGGCGATGAGCCAAGCGCCTGAGGCCGGCACGCCGCCTGGTCTTGCTGGTTCAGCGCGCGGTGCGGATGCGACGATCGAACGGTCTGGGACGAGCCATATTTCGGTGGTTGACCGCTGGGGGAATGCCGTTTCCATGACGACGACGATCGAAGGCGCGTTCGGCTCGGGCGTGTGGGTTGGCGGATTCCTGCTCAATAACGAGCTCACGGATTTTTCATTCCGGCCGGTCGACGCGCAGGGCCGGAAAATCGCGAACAGTGTGGAAGCGGGCAAGCGGCCGCGCAGTTCGATGGCGCCGACACTCGTGTTCGATGAGCGTGGCAATCTTGAAGCGGTGCTCGGATCGCCGGGCGGCAGCCGGATCATCGTCTACGTGACGAAGGCACTTGTCGCGCTGATCGACTGGAAGATGAGCGCGCAGGAGGCGGCGAGCCTCATCAATTTCGGGAGCCGGCGGCTCGATTTCGAGATCGAACTGTCGGATGACGCGATCTGGCATGGTTTGAAGGTTAAAGCGATGGGGCACCGGGTGCGTCCCGACCTGATGACGTCCGGTCTGCATATTATTGTCGTGCGCAATGGGTATCTGGAGGGTGGGGCCGATCCGCGCCGGGAAGGTGTGGCGCTGGGTGACTGACCTAAACACAGGCGTGAACCGGCCCGATGTCCCGCGGCGGATTATCGTCGTGGGGGCTGGGATTATCGGGATATGGCAGGCCTTGCTGGCGCGGTTGGCCGGCCACGACGTCACTTTGGTTGACCGCTGCCCCGATCCGGCTGCCACGAGTGCCAGCCATTATGCCGGCGCGATGTTGTCGCCGGATTGCGAGGCGGAAGCCGCGCCAGAGCTTGTTCGCGAGCACGGACGTGAGGGGCTCGAACTATGGCGTGCGCACTATCCCCGTTTGATGGAAGCGGGAAGTCTTGTGCTGGCACCTGCGCGCGATCGCAGCGAACTCGTACGGTTTGCGCGCATGACCCGGGGGCACACTCATCTCGATGGACCAGGTGTTGCCAAGCTCGAACCCGATCTCGACGGCAGGTTCCATGAGGGGCTGTTTTTCGCCGATGAGGCGCACATGGCTACGCCCGATGCGCTTGCCTTCCTGATTAGCGCTGCAAAGGATGCAGGGTGCAGGCACGCGTTCGGTCCGCAGGCAATGGCTGGCGCGTTGGCCGGCCTGAGGGAAGATGTCAGCGGCGACCCCCTGGCGCTGGTGGGAGCCGGGCTTTGCGACGTCGCAATCGATTGCCGGGGGCTGGCGGCGCGCGACCAACTGCCGGACCTGCGCGGCGTGCGCGGCGAACGCCTCGTGATCCGATGCGGCGATGTGCGCCTAGCGCGGCCCGTGCGCCTCCTTCATCCGCGCCATCCGCTCTATGTCGTGCCATGGGGAGACGGGCGGTTCATGGTTGGGGCAACGGTAATCGAGAGCGAAGATGACGGGCCGGCAAGCGTGAGATCGGTCCTGGAATTGCTGGGTGCTGCCTATGCACTGCATCCGGGCTTCGGCGAAGCGGAAATTCTTGAGGTGAGTGCGGGCGTGCGGCCGGCTCTTCCTGACAATGTGCCGAAAGCCAGGATCGAGGCGGATGGCCGGGTGATTCGCGTCAATGGCGCCTACCGGCATGGCTTTTTACTGGCCCCTGTGCTTGCCAAGGCTGTTGGTGGAGTTATTGCCGGGCAGGGCAGGCGCGACCATCCGCTGGTAGAAGATCGACAGCCACCGGTGGAAGATTAGGGACTGCGCGGATGGAGCCGCTTTGCGGCCACTCACGTAGGTGCTATAGCCCTGCCGACAATGATTGTCCGGGCCGAAGAGCACCCGTGGACCTGTCAAACCCGTGACCTAGTAGGAGATCGCCGATGGCGCTAAGCCCGTCAAATTCGACGAGGGGGCTTTTGAACCTTACCGAGGCGCTAACTTTCGACGATGTTCTGCTGGTGCCGGCGGGTTCGGAAGTCATGCCGAGCGAGGCGAGCGTTGCCTCGCGCATCACCAAGTCGATTTCCGTCAACATACCCATTGTGTCTTCGGCGATGGACACAGTTACGGAGGGGCGGCTGGCCATTGCCATAGCGCAGGCCGGCGGCATCGGTGTCATCCATCGCAACCTGGAGCCGGACGTGCAGGCCCGCCATGTGGCAATGGTGAAGAAATACGAGTCCGGCATTGTGCTCAATCCCGTCACGATCGGGCCTTCCGAGACGTTGGCCAATGCCCTCAGGTTGATGTCCGAAAATGAAATATCAGGCATTCCCGTGGTGGAGAAGTCCGCCAAGGGCACCGCAAACGGCAAGCTCGTCGGCATCCTGACGAACCGGGACGTGCGGTTTGCCACCAATCCGGACGAGCCCGTCAGCGTGCTGATGACAAAGGAAAAGCTGATTACGGTGAAGCGTTCGGTTACGCAGGATGAGGCAAAGAAGCTGCTGCACCAGCACCGCATTGAAAAGCTGATCGTGGTCGATGACGACTTCCATTGCATCGGGCTGATTACGGTCAAGGATATCGAAAAAGCGCAAAAGCACCCAAGCGCCTGTAAGGATCAGGAAGGCCGTCTGCGCGTCGCGGCTGCCACCACGGTTGGCGAAGATGGGTTCGAGCGCACAGAACGTCTGATTGATGCGGGCTGCGATCTGATCGTGGTTGATACTGCGCACGGGCATTCCAAGCGGGTGCTCGATGCGGTTGCCCGCATCAAGAAGATGTCGAACGCCGTGCAGGTGATTGCCGGTAACGTCGCGACGGCGGATGCCACGGCTGCTCTGATCGATGTCGGGGCGGATGCAGTCAAAGTCGGCATCGGGCCGGGCTCGATCTGCACGACGCGGATCGTCGCCGGTGTCGGGGTGCCTCAGCTCACCGCGATTTCAAACTGCGCGAACGAAGCTGCCAAACACGGCGTGCCGATCATCGCGGACGGTGGCATCAAGTTCTCGGGCGATATCGTCAAGGCCATCGCTGCAGGTGCCAGCGTCGTGATGATCGGATCGCTGTTGGCTGGCACGGATGAAGCACCGGGCGAGACCTATCTCTATCAGGGGCGGACGTACAAGTCGTACCGCGGCATGGGTTCGGTTGGGGCCATGGCGCGGGGTTCGGCGGACCGCTACTTCCAGCAGGAAGTGAAAGATACGTTAAAGCTTGTTCCCGAAGGCGTCGAAGGGCAGGTGCCATACAAGGGTCCTGCGGATGCCGTGCTGCATCAACTCGTTGGCGGGCTGCGTGCTGGCATGGGGTATGTTGGCGCGCGCACCATCGAGGAGATGCAGGAGCGGGCAACGTTCGTTCGGATCTCGCCGGCGGCTATGCGTGAAAGCCATGCGCATGGCGTCGCCATTACGCGCGAAAGCCCGAACTACCCTGGCGGCGGCTGACCTCGCTTGCACCGATTTGCATGCTCGCAGTTTAACGGCCGGTCGCGTTGGCCGCCAAGTCTGCGACGGTAACGGTGGTATGGGCCGGGCGTGCGATCGGCAGTGTGATGCGTTCGTGTTTGTGATCGTGAATGACGAAACGGTATTGGAATGCGCGTGGCCCAGACCCTGATCCTGCTGCCGGTGTTCGCGCAGGT
>CAYGRH010000253.1:0-5215 GCA_964352165.1 uncultured Hyphomicrobiaceae bacterium
CCACACTCGGCAGGCCGGTGTGGGGCGTTAATCCTCTGCCCACTGGCGCAAGAGGTTAGCGGTACATTTGGACAGGAGATCGAACTCCGACGTTTTGCCGTGCTGGGCAAAAAGTGTTCGGCGGGCGGTGTCGAGATCGAAGAGCAGCTCACGCTGTTCGGCAGAGCGGATGAACGAGCGCACCCAGCCGACACACACCAGCCGTTCGCCTGACGTTACCGGCGCAACGCGGTGCAGCGTCCCGGCCGGATAGGTATAAAGCGCGCCTGCGGGCAGTTTGATCTTATCTTCACCTGCGCTTGTCTCGATCACGAGTTCGCCGCCCTCATAGTCTTCGGGTTCGGACAGAAACAGCGTGAACGACACATCGGTTCGCAAGCCTCCCATGAGCGCGTCATCGACGTGGCTGCCGTAGGATTGTCCGCTGTCGTAACGGGCGAAAATCAGCTTGCTTAGTTGTTTCGGGCGGACGGCCAAGTTGAACACCGGGCTGGCCATGAGTTTGGCTCGCGTGGCTTCGTCAAGCTTGGCCAGCGCTTCCCCTGCAACCGCCTGAGCGTTGTTTTTCACGAGACGCGCACTCCAACCGGCTGTGGCCCGGCCGTCCGCAAACTCCAACTCGGCGAGAACAGACCTCGCAGCGATCACGTCTTCGGAATCAAGAATTCCGGCTATGCTCAATTGCATCGCGTTCTGCGCCCTTTAAAAACCGATCTCGCAGCCAATACCAGACGTTGGCTGCACTAAATCGCTCTTTATTCTACCCACTATTGATGTGATATCAGTTTGCCAGAGTAAAGGCGGGCTGCAGTCGTGTGGCTTCAGACAACAGAAATCAGGAACGAGCATGCGGACAAACAAAATCTGGCTCGGCGTTGGCGCAAGCGTGTTGCTGACATCCTTTGGACCGAGCGCGAATGCGGCCGCAACCCTGCCTAATCTCGCCAGCAAGGCCGACGCCGCGAACGACGTCACCTCAGCCATCGAAGGGCGGGCTGCGGGTCAGCTCTGGCTGGTTGCCGGAGGGGAAGGCGGCGAAGGCGGTGAAGCCGGCATTGATGCAGAGACAGCCGCAAGCGACCCGCTTGGCTGGAATATCGCCCTCGGCGTGATCGCAGCACATTGTCTGGCAGGCCAGCAGGCCTACGACGCAGGAGAAACCACAGCCGGCGCGGAAATGTTCGCGCATGGCCATTCGGAAGTCTACGCGGAATTGGAAAGCGCATTCGACAAGCGCGGGCTATCGCAACTTGGTACAGAACTCCTCGCTGCGATTGAATTATCGTCTCAGGGGGCCGACAGCAAAATCGTTGGACAGCATGTCGATAACGTCTTGTCTCTTCTGGAAACTGCCATTCAAAAAGGCCCCGAGGGCAGCGCGAAGCTCGAGACGCAGGCGCGCGCACTCGCCGATCTGATCGATCGCACGGCAACACAATTTTCCGCTGCCAACGCTCAGGCCGAGTATGAGCCCTATCTTGACGGCCTCGGGTTCAGGCTGGCTGCCGAAGCCAAAGCCCAATCGATTCTACCGCGTTTGCGCAAGTCCTATCCTGATACGGCCCAGGCAATTGATGCCGGCCTCGCGGTTGCGAAAAAGGCGTTTCCGAGTGCGGTCCGGCCGACGAACTCAAGCGTCGATCCCGGGGCGTTCCTGGCGTCGGCTTCGCGTGTGAAGCTGTCGCTTCCAGCTATTCCGTAATTGATATTCGATCACCGGAAACTCTTGCCAACTGGTTTGCAATGGCTTCGTCCATCAGCAGTTGTTTCGCCCATTGCTGCGGCACACTTTAGGACATTTGAATTGTTGCAAGTACCGCTTCATTGCTTCGTTTCAAAATGAACATATTCCAAGACTTCCCGAACCCTGTTTTGCTACGCCAATTGCGTTCGACGCTCCCATCTTGCTTAATCCGCCGACTGATCAGCATTCATCGTCCTATTGCGGGTGGAAGTTTTTATGGCGGGTTGGCCTTTCAAATTGAGCAAACTATTGCGCCGTGTCGGCGCCGACGAGCGGGGTGTGGCCGCCGTCTTATTTTCGCTCGTGTTCATGACGTTGTTGCTGTCGGTCGGTGTCGGCATGGATTTCTCGCGCGCTTTCAGCGTCCAACGCTCGCTTCAGGCCGATCTTGATGCCGCCATCCTCGCAGGGGCTACGCAAGACGCCATTTCCCAACTCTCGGCAGAGGAAATCGCGAAGGTCTACTTTGGCGACAACTGGCAGACTAAGCACAAGGCCGGGCAGGTCGAACTCGAATTCAAAACGGAAGACAACTCATTCACTGCGATTGCCAATGTCGACGTGCCGACTTCCATCATGAAGCTATCAGGCGTCAACGTCATGTCCGTCTCAGCAAAATCCAAGCTTGCTTTCGGAGGACGCGATGTTGAAATCGCACTTGTGCTTGACTCGACCGGTTCGATGGACGGCCAAAAACTTGCGGATCTCAAGGTTGCCGCTGAACAGTTGATCACTGCCGCCTTCGATTTCGAGAATTCCGCCGACCACGTCAAGGTCTCGCTGGTTCCGTTCTCCAATTACGTGAACGTCGGTATGCTGAACCGAAATGCGAATTGGATTGATGTTCCCAATGACAGCTCGTCTACCGAGGAGACCTGCGGGGAACTCACACCAGTGACGGGGCAATCGAACTGCCGCATGGAAACATACACCTACATGAGTGACGGCACGCCCATGACAGGTCAGCAGCAGGTCTGCGACTATGAATATGGTCCACCGGAAAACCAGTGTAACGATTACACGACATCCAACGTATGGATGGGCTGCGTGGGATCTCGTTCGTACCCGCTGAACGTCAAAGACGAGAATTACAGCGCGCGGGTGCCGGGCATCATGAACAGCTATTGTCCGAACGAGATCCTGCCGCTCACATCAGACAGGAACGCGGCCATCGCAAATGTTCAAAGCATGTGGGCGAGCGGTGAAACCTATGTGCCCAGCGGTCTAACTTGGGGCTGGCGCGTTTTGACCAAGGCCGAACCCTACGCACAGGCGCAGGCAAACAACCCGAAGAAAGTACGCAAGATGCTGGTCTTGATGTCTGACGGCGCAAATACGCTGTCACCGACATATCCGGCTCACAACGGCAACGATGTCACGAAAGCCGACGAACTGACGCTGGAGCTTTGCGAGAATATCAAGAATGACGGCATCGAGGTCTTCACAGTAGCGTTCGATATCTACGAAAACAGCGTGCTTGATAAGATGAAGACATGTGCAAGCGATCTTGGAAAGTTTTTCGAAACGACCAGCGGGGAACAGCTCAAGACGGCTTTCAAGAAAATCGGACAGTCGACCCGGGTCATCAGTCTTACAGAGTAAGTGATCCAACGAACGTCGCTGAATAAAAAAAAGCCGCAGCATCCGCCGCGGCTTTTTCGGTCTCTCGAATTGATGCGATTGGACCGGCGATTAGATCTCGCCCTTCAGGCCCTTTTCGAAATACTTGTGTACGATCTTTTCCTGGTTTTCGAGAAGCCAGTCGATCGACGGTTCGAAATTCATCGCCTTGTGGATCGCCTGAGCGGTCGCCTTGCGGTGGATATCAAACAGGATCTTATGGTCGAGGTCTTTGATTGTCGCGACCATCGGATTGAGCCACACCGACACAATGATGCCGAGGTCGTTGGCCTTGTCCTTGGGGATGTCGCCGGAGCGCACAGAATCAAGGACGCCCATCGCGGTCGCGTACTGAACCGTGCCCATCAGGATATTGGTGTAGCGCTCGTTATCGACCGTCACCTTGGACACGCAGATCGTCGGCGGGCGCACCATCACATCGGTGTTGAGGATCGCCAGCACGCGCGAGTGGCCCGCGACCTGGTCGCCCAGCAAATTCGCGAACGCCGTGCCGAACGGGCCGTCCATTTCGCCGATCGCGACTTCCGGTTCAGCCGCCGTGCCCGGAGGCCCTCCAGCAACAAGGCTCTCGCCGACGCGCAGTGTGATCTTTCCGCTCATGAGTGTCCCGTCTCCTTCGTTGGTTGGAATCGAGGGGACTATGGACAGTGAGGCAGCATGGGGCAACCCGTTGGGGGTGGAGTCGGCTCAGGCTGGAAGTTCGCGCCGGCTGCGCTCGCAGGCTGTCAACCCGGGACTTGATCCCCGGATCCAACTCTCGGCTGGGGGTAAGGTTGGCAAGAGTTCGCTTTCAGCGAGAAGGGCTGCTGCCCTTCACCCGCTCGAGGGGACACCCCTCGATCTCCCCGTTTTTTAGAACTCGGCTTCGAGCTCGCGGCGGGTTTTGACAGCGAGGTCTTTCTCGTCGAGCGCAACGCCGGCGTAGGTCAGGATGGTGCCGGCTGCGATATCGCAGGTGAGCTTGACGCCTTTGGCAAGGCCGATGGGAAAGGCGCCGACTGTGCGCGAAGCCGCTGCCGGCATGATGCGGCCCCATACGGTGAAGCCGCCTTCGCCGTCGAGCGTCTCGCCCGCTTTGAGGTCGCGCTTGGCGACGGCTGCGACATCCGCGTTCCAGCAAGTTGGAGCGCCGGTCGGTTCACCGCGCACGGCGATGTTTGCTACCGATAGCCCCAGTTCGAGACCGATCATGTGGGTGGGGCGGTAGAGCGCTGCATACTTGCCGCTGGCGTCCGGCAGGCAGTTGTATTCGCGCAGGCATTTTCGCGCGTATTCACTCTCGCTCGTCACGACGACGTAGGTTCCCATCGCGAGGTGATGGGGCACGTCCGTGCCGTCGCGGTTCAGCGATGAAACGACCTCGACCATGCCGCGCCGCTCGATCGTTCCGCCATCGGCGCGCGGGCGCAGCACATCGGCCAGTTCGAAGCGCGAGGCCGGCGGAAATGCCAAGCCATCGCCGGGGGCTGCGAGATCGCAGGCGTTGGCGACCGCCGTCATCTCGATGGCCGACTTGGTGCCATCGAGAAACGAGTTGAACATCTGCAGGTTGATCGCCTTGGGATCGTCCAGCGCCAGGTACTGTTGCAGCACGGGCCAGACGGTATCGGGATTGAGCGCGTGGTAGCTCGGCAGATAGCGCGTGCCCTTGCCGGCTGCGACGACTTCGAAGCCGCAACTGCGCGCCCAGTCGACGTGTTCGCAGATGAGGGCCGGCTGATCGCCCCACGCCAGCGAGTAGACGACGCCGGCAGCGCGCGCGCGTTTTGCCAGCAGCGGTCCGCACAGTGCATCGGCCTCGACGTTGACCATCACGACGTGCTTGCCGGT
>CAYGRH010000254.1:0-5160 GCA_964352165.1 uncultured Hyphomicrobiaceae bacterium
GCCGATGACCCGCTGCGTTTGCTTGCGGATCGCGTCGTCGTCGCGCGGCGCGGCCGTGGGGCCTGGAGGCACGACTGGACCGAAGATGCCGCCGGTAATGACGATCGAAGTGATATTCGGGCTTGGAGCCAAATCGCCGAATTCGCCGACTACAGTAATAGTGTAGGCCGTACCGGCTTTGGTGAAATTGAGTGTGTAGGTTTGCGAAACCTTGACGGCATTACTGTCGAATTCGAGGCCGTAGTTTCCAAAGCCTATGCCTGCGCTCTTTACACCGGTGATCAGGCCTCCGGCCGTGGGGCTGATACTGACAGCCGTAAGCGAGTGGTTTGCATAGCTGACCGAAGAGTCGAAATCACCGTTTGCGACCGCGTTCGTGCGAACCTGATCGAGTTCAAGGTCGTCGCCGTCGGCAATGATCTTGAAGCCGTTGATCGGGTTTGTGCTGGCAGCAACGCAGGTTCCGGTGTCTTCGTCAAAAGTGTAGCGCGTATTGCCGGTGCTGCCGGTGCCGTTTACAGGCGGGCAACTAACTTGCGCGTGGGCAGGAGTCGCGAATGGCACTTCAATCGCAGTGAGAAGCGCGAAGGCAACGACGGGAGCCAATAGCGTCGCGAAAAGCCGTTTCGACCTGCCGATCCAATCCAATACAGATGCGGCGACACCGAACGACTTCATACTCATACCCCGACTCGAAACAACAACCACGACGCAGGCATCAGTTGCCGCTGCGAGGAATGACACTCGAGGTGCACTCCGACGGTCGCGCGACAGCCTGAAGGTAGGCAGGATGCTGCAACCTCCGGCGGAATACAAAAAATAGAAATATCAGATTATCTATTGCGTAAATCGGATGAGTTACAACAAAGATTATCAAAAACAACAGCTTGAATAATGGGGGACGGTGCTTAAATCCGCAATTTGCCAGAACGGGCGTGATAGATTCGCAACGGATACCAAGCCTGACTGACGCCAAAGCCACTCACGCCGTTGCGTCGGATAACGAATGCTCAGGCTGGATCGACGCGGCGTTTTCCTCCGAGTTCATCCTGAGTTTCTCGATCACCTCCCGGATGCACTCGGCAAACGCATGCGCATTCTCCGTCAACGGCCGCCCGCTTTGGCTGATGTAACCGAACGAGACCCACCGATCCGGTTTGACCGGCCGCAACGCCAGTCCGTCGAGGCTGATCCCCTGCGCGGTAACGCGATCGACGAATGCCAACCCGAGGCCATCGCGCACAAGTTGGCATGACATCAAGACGTGGCGCGTTTCTAACGCGAAGTTTCCCGCAACTCCGGCGGCCCCCATGAACTCGTCCACCTGCTGGCGCCACAACTGGTCTTTCCAAAGCCCGATGAGCGGCTCCTTTTCGAGGTCTTTTGCCGTGATCGAATTGCGGGCTGCCAGCGGATGATCTTGCGGCATGAGGATTTCCGTCCGGGTGCGATACAGCGGAACAGTTTCGACAGCCGAAGTCGACAACGGGATCGGCAGGGAAGCAATTGCCAGATCGAAGCGCTTGATACCGACAAGGGATTCAAACCGGATGCGCGCTTCCACGTCGACAGCGACCCTTAGGCCCGGCTTCTTTTGCCTAAGCAAACCAAGCGCCGGTGAGATGAGACCCTGCGCAATTTTATGTGTGACGATGAGCTTGAACTGCTGATCGACTTGCCGGAGATCCTCCACGATGCGGGGAATTTCATCGATGCCAACAACGATGTGCTTGGTGCCTTCGTAGAAGGCCTCCCCCTCGCGCGTCAGCGTCAAGCTCCGCTTCGTACGGTAAAAAAGCGTGAGATTGAGATCTTCTTCCAACTGCGAAATGAGGCGGCTGACGGAGGGCTGACTCAGGTTCAGATGCTTCGCCGCAGCCGCAAGCGAGCCCTGCGTGACGATAATCCCGAATGCCCTGAGCGCCTTGAGGTTCATGATTTATCAGACCTGAAACGCCGCTAGCGGGCGCACGTAAGTTGATGCCTCTTTGAATCCTACCTACGGGAAAACGACGCCGTTTGTCCATGTCGCCTGTAGGAGGCAACTGTCCAAGTCTCAATGGACCACGTCAATCGCACCGCCGCACGGCTTCTATGGCATGCGACCATTCGGCGAAGGTTCGAGCTTGGCGGTTCAAAGCGAGCTAAGCGCGCCGCTATCAACAAACGGAAGGGCTGGAGAATGCCTGCGACGCAAAATGCAGCAGTGCTCTATCCGACCCGCGACGCCCGACGATCTGCAAACCGACCGGCAACCCGCCGATAATACCGATGGGACAGCTTATCGCCGGACAGCCAATCAGTGTCCACAATCGTTGCGGCGCACGCGAGCCCGTTCCCTGACTGCGTAGCGGGGCTGTGTCTGTCGTCGATAACGTGATTACGAAATCGTAGTCTTGAAGCGCCTGCCAGACCTCCGCGCTGAGCTCATCGCGAAGACCCAGCGCAGCCCGATAATCCTGCTCTGAGATACCCCGCCCCCGCTCCATCCATACACGCAAGGCATCGCTCATCTTGTCTGAATGTTGCGCATAGTCAGCCCCGTGGTGACGCCACATCCCAGAGCTCAAGATCGTCGTGAGACAGACTTCCTCGCGCGCTCCGATTTCGTTAGGCAAAGAGACAGCCGTGCATTCAATCCCCTCGATCCCCCCGGCGAATGAACGAACCATGTCCCACACGTCAGTATCGACTGCGTCTTTGAACCATGGGGCAACGAGCGCAACGCGCACACGCTGACCAGCCAGCCCGGTCTTGCTTTCCAAAACAACATCCGCAGCGGCCGTTAGGGGACTGGTAGCAAGAACCTCAAACGCTTTTTCCACCAGGGCAAAATCGCCGGAGAAAACGACGGGATGGTCAAGGTGCTCATCCAAAGGCATCGCACCGTCCAGACGAAGCGCACCCTGCGTCGGCTTGAAACCAAATACGCCGCAATAGGCCGCAGGCCGAATTCCCGATCCGATCGACTGCGAACCGATCGCGATATCGGCCATGCCAGCGGCAACGGCGGCAGCCGAACCACTCGACGAGGCCCCCGGCGTCCGTTCGGGATGATACGGATTAGTCGTCGGCGCCATCCGCGCCATAGCGTATTCTGTCGATGTCGTCGTACCCAGTATCACCCCGCCTGCAGCGCGCAACGCCGCAACGATAGCCGCATCGCTATCCGGGCGGCGACCCTCGTGTACGGTGCTACCCCAGCCGCAAAGCCCTCCCGCGACATCGAACACTTCTTTTATCCCGATGCCGGTTCCATGGAGCGCACCGCGCCGGTCCGGCGTCAGCAGGTCCAGCCGCGCAGCATTGGCGCGTGCTTCATCGGCTAGAACTTCGCAATAGGCACGAACGGCGCCGTCGCGCTCCGCGATATGATCGAGAAGCCCGTCAATATGTTCGACACAAGACACGACGTGATTCGGGGAAGCCTTCATCGTTGCCATCCTCTCGATAAGGCAGGCTCGTGGTAAACCGGCAACGGCCAAGCCGGATTGATTCAATCGGACTGCAATTGGTTTGCCGCCACTCCGAACGTCTTTGCGAGTTCCTCGTCCAGGCTGTCGAAAACCGATTTCTCGATTTTGCGGAACGCATCGGAAGAAAAGTCTCGGGGATGCTCGAGATCGATCAGGAAGTCCGATTTGATCCGGCCCGGCCGCGCCGTCATCACGATGATCCGGTCGGCGAGAAAAACGGCCTCCTGTACCGAGTGCGTGATGAACAAAACGGTCTTTCTGCTCTCGCTCCAGATCTTCAAAAGCTGCTGCTGCAGGAAGCGCCGGGTCAGCGCGTCCAGCGCTCCGAACGGCTCATCCATCAGAATGACCGATGGGTTGGTCGCAAACGTCCTGGCAATCGCGACGCGCTGTTTCATGCCGCCAGACAGTTCACGCGGTCGCTTGTCCGCGAAATCCCTGAGGCTCACGACATCGAGAAAGTGCATCGATATTTCGTTGCGTTCACTGCGGCCGATCCCCTGGCTCTTCAGCCCGAAAGAAACGTTCTCCAGCACGGTCAGCCAGGGAAACAGCGCGTAATCCTGAAACACGACGCCATGGTCGATGCTTGGCCCCGAGACCGGCACTTTTCCAATACTGGCTTCGCCTTCGCTTGGCTCGAGGAAGCCGGCGAGAATGTTCAATAACGTGGACTTGCCGCAACCTGACGGGCCGACAATGGCAACGAACTGCCCCGGTTCGATCTCGAGATCGGTAGGCGCGAGCGCATTGACCTTGGTTCCGTCGTCACTTTCAAACGTCATCGCGAGGTTGCGGACTTCAATTGATTTGCTGTGCTGGGCTTCGCTCATTACGCCGGGCCCCAATCGTACTGATTGCCGATGATCCGGAACACGCTATCGATCAGAACGCCAAGAACGCCGATCGCAATCATTCCGGCCAGAACGAGATCGGAGCGCAGGATCTCCATACCGTCTGCAATCAGGTAGCCAAGCCCCGACTGCGCCGCGACGAGTTCGGCGGCAATGATCGCAGCCCACCCGGTTCCGAATGCAATGCGCAGCCCGACAATGATGGTCGGCATGGCAGCCGGCAGGATCACCCTCCAGAACAAAGTCGCTTCATTGTTGCAACCCAGAACGCGGCCCGCGCGGATCAGCACGGGATCAACCCCCTTCACGCCGGAGACCGTGTTCAAGACAATCGGAAAGAACGTCGCCACGAAGATGATAAAGATCTTGCCAGTCTCACCGATGCCGAACCACAGAATGGCAAGCGGTATCCATGCCAAAGGCGAAATGGGCCGGAATAGTTCGATGACCGGATCAAGCAGGCGTTCGGCAGCTTTGGATCGCGCCATGACCAGGCCAAGCGGAACGGCAACCAGCACCGACAGCCCCCAAGCGCTCACAACACGGCTGAGACTGGCCATCGTATGCTTGGCCAGTTCGCCGCTTAAGATCAACTCCCACAATGTTGTCAGCGTGAGCAGCGGCGGCGGCAGGATCGCTACATTTGCCTGACTGACCCAGACAGCGATTTGCCAGACGCTCCCTATGGCGAGCAGCGCCAGCGCATACGGTATCGAATGCCTTAGAAACGCCATCGCTCCCTCTTCGAAAACAGCGCCATCCCGCAGTCGGGTCAGCCCGGACTTTTGAAGCCCGGTCATTGAGACCGGACTTTGGAACCAGTCACTTCA
>CAYGRH010000255.1:0-5155 GCA_964352165.1 uncultured Hyphomicrobiaceae bacterium
GGTTTCGGCCGGGATCATCTCGACGGATGTGCCGCTGCTCTTGTTCTGGGCGATTGCGCTTTATGCCTTCGCCTCCTTGTTCGATACCAAATCCTGGTGGCCGGCGCTGCTTTTAGGTCTTGCCATCGGGGCAGGGCTGAACGCGAAGTACGCGATGGCGTGGTTTTTCCTATGCGCCATCCTTTATATCGCGATGACGCCCGAGCGCCGGTCAATCGCGCGGGATGCTCGACTGTATGTGGCGTTGGCGATCGGCATCGCGATGATCGTGCCGAACGTGATCTGGAATGCGTCAAACAGCTTTGCGACGCTTTCGCATACGGCGGATAACGCGAAGTGGGGCGGCAGTCTGTTCCATCCTGTCAAAGCGCTGGAGTTTTTCGGTGCGCAGTTCGGGGTTTTCGGTCCTGTCCTGTTTGGGGCCTTGCTGATCATCGGGTGGCGGGCGTGGAAGTACAAACTGCCTGAAGCCGATCGCCTGCTGCTCGCGTTTTGCCTGCCGATCATTGCGATCATTACGTTGCAGGCGTTCCTGTCGCGCGCGCATGCCAATTGGGCGGCTGTTGCTTATGTGGCGGCGAGCGTTCTGGTTACTGCGACGATGATCCGTGATGTCAAGTGGCGATGGTTGCGCGCGTCGCTCGGCTTGCATGCTCTCGTTGTGATGCTGGCTGCTGCGGGCACGGTGATGGCGGGCCGTGTTGCCTCGCCGTTCGGCGCCGATCCGTTCGCGCGAACGCTTGGGTGGCAGGAAATGGCTGCGGCGACACGAAGCCAGATCAATGACGCGAATGCTGCAGGCAAACCGTTTGCGGCCATTGTCACGGACGACCGCCCGGTTACGGCGGAATTGCTCTACTACCTGAGGGATACGCCCGCGCCGGTTCTCGCGTGGCGGATGACGGCGAAGCCGCGCGATCACTTCGAGATGAAGCAGCCGTTCCCCGGTGACCTGGGGGAACATGCCAGCAAGGCACGGGTTCTCCTTGTCAGCACCATTGGCGGCAAGTCACCGGTACTCGATGCCTTTACGGATGTGGAGGCGCTGGGTGAAAAAGACCTGCCGGCAGGCTTGTCCGAAACCCGGCGCGTGGCGTTCTTCGCGCTGTCGGGCTACAAGGGGCGCTGATCTGAATTGCGAGTGGCCGAGGCACATTCCGGGCCGCCGGCACACGACACTATCGAGCGGAAAGACAACCGGCGGGTGCCGGGCAACAACTGGAATTTACTTACGCGAATGACCGCAAAAATTGACACTGTGCAGGCACGCGACGGCGACCCGGCGCCGCATGATGAACTGTCGGAAGCATTCGTTCTTCTGGACAACAGTTCCGGGAGTGCCGCGGCTTCCTTGTTATTCACTGAGCCGATAGAGATCGTCTCGGCCACAGAGCCGGGTGACGTCGCCGACGCGATTGCGCGGCTGCAGGCTGGTGTCGCGGGCGGCCTTCATGCGGCGGGCTTTTTTTCCTACGAACTCGGCTACATGTTAGAGCCGAGACTTTCAAACCGCATGCCTGTCAAACGCAGCGTACCGCTATTGTGGTTCGGGCTATACTGCGAGCCGCGCACGATGACCGGGCGGCAGGTTGAGGCCTGGCTGGAGACCACGACGCGGACGGCAAGCCACCAGTTCAGCGACGTTACTCTGGCCTGGGATGAAGCCGAGTACGTCAAGCGCTATTCCAAGGTCCAGGAGATGATCCGGGCCGGCGATATCTATCAGCTCAACCTGACATTCAAGGCGCGCTTCCGGCTCACGGGATCGCCATTGACGTTCTACCGGGATCTGCGTGCCAAGCAGAGGGTGGCTTATGGCGGCATCGTCGATACCGGCGACGTGACAATTCTTTCGGCCTCGCCGGAATTGTTCATCGAACAACGCGGGCGGGAGATCGAGACCCGTCCGATGAAGGGGACAGCGGCGCGCAAGGGCATGATCGCTCAGGATGCCGAACAGCGTGCTGAACTTGCCAGCGACCATAAACAGCGCGCTGAAAACCTGATGATCGTCGATCTGATGCGCAACGATATCGGCAGGATCTCTGAAACCGGCAGCGTCAACGTCACCGATCTTTTCACCATCGAAACCTACAAGACGCTGCATCAGATGACATCGGGTGTCCGGGCGACGTTGAAGCATGATGTCGGGTTGATGGAGCTGCTGGAGGCTCTGTTTCCGCCGGGTTCTGTAACAGGCGCGCCCAAGATCCGCGCGATGGAACTCATCAGCGAGCTGGAGACCGAGGCGCGTGGCGTTTACTGCGGAGCGATCGGGCACATCTCGCCTAAGGGCAACTCCATGTTCAATGTCGTCATCCGCACGCCGGTCGTATTCCGCGATGGCACGGGCGAGATGGGGATCGGCTCCGGTGTCGTTTACGATTCAAAGGGTGACAACGAATACGCCGAATGCCTGTTGAAGATGAAGTTCCTGACCGATCCGCCCAAGCCGTTCCGTCTGATCGAGACGATGTTATACGCGCCCGGCAAAGGGTTGTGGCTGCTGGACGGCCATTTGCAGCGGCTGGCTGCCTCGGCGTCTTATTTCGGGTTCACGTATGATGAGCAGGAGGTTCGGCTCGGTCTCGTCGACGCCGTTATCAAAGGTGGCGAGGGCAACCGGTTGCGGGTCCGGCTCACGCTTGGCGAGGACGGGGACATCGCAACGTCGGCGACGCCGATCCCTGATCAAGATGAAAACGCTGTGATGCGCTATGTCGTGTCACCGACGCGGCTCAACAGTGCAAATCCGTTCCTGTTCCATAAGACCACACGTCGGGAACTCTATGACGAGGAGTGGGCGCACTACTCGCAGACTGCCGGTGCGGACGAGGTGGTGTATCTCAACGAAGACGGGGCCCTGGCCGAAGGCAGCCGCACGAGCATCTTCGTTGAACGAGATGGCGTTTTACACACTCCACCGCTGACGGCCGGGCTGTTGCCGGGCACGCTCAGGGCGCAACTTCTGGAAGAAGGACGAGCGGTTGAAGCGCCGATGACTTTGAAAGACTTGATCGAGGCTGAGACGGCTTATCTTGGGAATTCGGTTCGCGGACTGGTGCGTGCGGAACCGTTGGTGACTTAGAAGCCGCTTTGCAGAAAGTAGCGCTTTGAAGTTCGCTTAGAGATTTGGGCCGATCAGCGAAGATGGGGGCGCGGAAGCTCAACTGCTGAAGCGTTTCCGATGCGACTTTCCTCGCCGTGTCCGCCGAACCAGGCCACGATCAAAAAGCCCATAGCCGCAAGGGTCAACAGGAACGAGGCAGCGATCTCGTTGAAGTTGCGGCGGACTCGGCGCGAGTAGACGCGGAATGTGTTTATGTTCTGGCTCATGCAATCTGTTTGAACCCGACTGGAGCGGCAAAAACCAGAGTACCGATGGCCGCGCGACACATCGGCACAATAACGCTGAAAGCGGGGATAACAGCTCAGCTGAACTTGCCAAGCGTCTGATGCCTTTCTGGTCCGAGAGAGCAGACTGTTCCTGCTCCTCTGGAAACCCAGTCGCTACAAGCCGCGCATGAGACAGGCCAACACCAGAATCAGATGCGCCGTCAGTAGGACCCAGAAATCGTATGCCTGTACGATCGGGATGTTGGCGTCGAAAAATCTGGTGATAAGTACAACCACTGTCAGAATAATCGTCAGCAAAAACGTGATGATACCGGGTGCTTTGAGGCCCATCGTGACTTTTTCCTTGATGCCCATGTTTCCGCCTTTGCTCAATTCGATCGGCCAGAACTGCGGATAATCCCGGGATAGTCGACCGTTCCGAAAGTGCGCTTCGGCAGGCTTATAGCAGGGCTTGGTGGATTCGACACGCGGTGGCGGGCGGTAGCTGGGCATAAGTGTTGCCCGGATGCCTCGCGCTAGTTCGGTGCCTCGCGTTCGTGCGCGGTCCCGTGAGACAAGACCGTGTCCGGTGGCAGCTCGCGCTACGAGGTTATGGGCTGCTTACCTCGGTCTGCGCCAGCATGCGCCTCCGCCGGCTTGCTGTTTCCAGCGGTCGGCGGTTTTGGCGGGCGTCTGGGTGAGAACAGCCGCCGCAGGATCAGCAGGAACATCAAAATCCCGACAGCGAGCGCGCCGAGCGCGATGGGGTGCTTGTCAACGAGCAAAACCGGAGAGACTGAGCCGTTTAAGGCGAGTTTGAAGTCCTCGATGACGACGGGAAGGTCGAACGTCGTGCCCGCACGCAGCATCATCTCGACGGCGGCGGACTGATCGCGGCTTGAGACGACGGCGTTTCGGATGCGTTCGCTCGCCAGGAACTGCATTTTGCCGGGCGATTTGGCGACCTCGCGCAGGACCTGCTCGCGGGCCGAAGGATTAAGGCCCGTCAGATAGCTTGCGAGATTGGCCAGCTCATTGGTGGTGAGACTGCGCGCCAATCCTTTCAATTCGGCTGTATCGAGATCGAACAGGGCTGAACGGGCGGACTTGTCGATCTGCGACAGGCGTTCGATGGCGACACGGTCGGAAACCTCCAGTACGCGCTGGAGGGTTGCGCGGGTAAAGTCGTCGGGGTTTGCTGTCTTATAGATCCCGTAGCTGGTGACCTGACCGATGTCATCGCCCGCGATGGCAGACCATTTCATAGCCGTTTCGAGGGAGCGGGTTTCGCGCGCGATGCGCATGGCGTCTTCGGGCAGCCTGTTTACGGCTTCGCGGAGGGTGCCGTTTTCAAGCCGACGCAGAACTGCGGGTTCGCCTTCTGCGGCGAGGATCAGGGCTACGACTTCGTCGAGCCGCGCGAGCTTTTCAGGCTGGACAGCATCGAGAAACGAGCGGAATGCGTCATCGCGCTCTGCGAGTTCAAGGGCTTTGGCGTGGGCTGATCGGAAGTCGTGCCAGACCTCGACGACTTTCTGAGCGGATTCACGGCCGATGAGTTCGACGTGCGTGCCGATCTGTTCGGATATGGTCTTTGCCAGTTCCTCGCGAACTTTCTCCTTGGTGGCGTTGGACTTCATCTCATCGGCAATGATCGGCAAGACGCCGTAGCGCAGATCCCAGACATCCTTCGCGATCAGCACCAGGCCGACGCCGCCCGCCACGACCGAGACCAATCTCGACAGGATCGAGCCGACGAGCCGCTGGCCGATATTGCGCGCGAGGTTTGCCAACTGGCGGCGCACGAGCAGGATGGCGG
>CAYGRH010000256.1:0-5154 GCA_964352165.1 uncultured Hyphomicrobiaceae bacterium
AAGGAACTGCGCGTCAAAAAGCAGGCTGGCGAATTCTACGCGATGTCGGAAGACGACGCAGCCAAGGCGATGGAAGCCTGGTGGAGCGTACCTCCCGCCGTAATCGCTGCCGACCCGCGCGAAGAACGCGAAAAAACACTGCTGAACATGATCCGCGCCGCAGCAGCCGATCCGGATATCCCCGAGTTCGACGAACAGCAGGCAATCGACGAAATCAAACAGTACCTGTGGGCAGGCACCGAGACGACGGCGCTGACACTCGCTTGGGCACTTTACCTGATCTCCAAGCACCCCGGCGCCGCAGAACGCATCCGTCGCGAAGGCGAACAGGTCTACGGCGACCGCGAACCGACCGCGGCAGATTATTCCGCGCTCCTCTACACGCGCTCGGTGATCCAGGAAACGATGCGCATTTATCCGCCGATCTGGGGGCTGATCCGCACCGCCGCCGGACCAGACGAGATCGCTGGCCGCGAAATCAAGGCTGGTGACCGCGTTGTGCTGTTTGGTTACGGCGCCCACCACAACCCGGCGTTCTGGGATGAACCTTCCGAGTTCAGGCCTGAGCGTTGGATGGACGACTCCGCCAAGAAGCGCGTGAAGTATTCCTACATCCCCTTCGGCGCCGGCAAACGTTCCTGCCCCGGTGGCGCAATGAGCCAGGTGGAAAACACGCTGGCACTGTCGACATTGCTGCGCCGCTTCCGTCCTGAGTACGTCGGACTGGAGCCACCCGGCATCAACGCGACAGTCACACTGACCCCACGCGGCGGACTGTTGTTCAAGATCCGCGAGTTGAGCTGAGCTTCAGCCGACTGCTCTGAAACGAAAAACGGCGCTGGTTAATCCCAGCGCCGTTTTCTTGTTCGCTCGCTTCGTTACGGCAGTGCGTGCGCCACTTGCGGCGGCACGGTCAGTCCCTGCGCAGATACCGCAACTTGATCACATCCTCGGGGAACGTCGAAATCCCGTCAAAATCAAACGTCTGGCGCTCCGCAAGCCCACCCAGAATCGACAAGCCCGAGCCCAGCATAACCGGCGCCAGGCAAACCTCGATTGAATCCACGAGTCTGGCTTCCAGTGCGGACTGCATCGTCATTGCCCCTCCAACAACCCAGACATCCTTGCTGGTTGCCTCCACCGCTGCGTTCACAGCGGCATGTATGCCGTCGCGAACGAAGACGCAGTTCGCCGGCATGTCCCAAGGTGCCTGGCTGGTGAGGACAAAACAGCGCTTGCTCTCATAGGGCCAGTCATCAAAGGCACGCAGCACCTCGAACGTCCGCCGCCCCATCACCACCGCGCCGATCTCATCGAGAAAACCGGTGGACTGGAAAACGCTGGACTTGTAGGGCTCAAGCCAATCTGAATCCCCATCGCTATCGGCGATGAAACCATCCAGGCTCGTAGCTGAATAAAATCTAACCCTTGTCATGCGGCGACAGCTCAAAAACTCCCTAGGATCGGGCTCAACAATAATGAGCGCAATACTGCGTCCGGCGATCACTAAAGTATTCGCAGTCAACAAATAGATGAAGAACTCTCAGAGCGCGTTAGGCCGAATGCATTACGGGCACACGCGCTCTGAGTTGTAAGACCGGCTTTCAGCCGACGATCTCATCTGCCTTGAAGTTCAGGTCGATTTCACGCTTCGCGGATTCAGGGCTGTCAGAACCGTGAACAGAGTTCTCGCCTTTGGAGACGGCAAACAGCTTGCGGATCGTGCCATCGGCAGCTTCGGCGGGATCGGTCGCACCCATCACTTCGCGGTACTTCACGATAGCGTTTTCGCCCTCCAATACTTGAAGCACGATCGGAGCCGACGTCATGAACTCGCACAATTCGCCGTAGAACGGACGCGCGGCATGTTCTTCGTAGAATTTCTTCGCCTGGTCAGGTGTCCAGCGCACGCGCTTTTGCGCCACGATGCGCAGACCGGCCTTCTCGATCACAGCATTGATCGCTCCAGTCAGATTTCTGTTGGTAGCGTCGGGCTTGATCATCGAAAATGTTCGTTCGGTGCTCATTATTGATCTCTCGTTTTTTGAAGTAGGCTTATGTCAATGGCTGGCGTGCAGCGTGTTGCTGGCATTCCCGCCCCGACAAGTGGCCGGTTTATACCGGCCACGTCCGAGCGCGACAAGCGCCGCGACCGGAACACGCAACGCCCCGTCCGCGACGTTTTCGTCTGGCAGATGGCAATTGTCGGCCATGCTCATGCCAGTTTTGGTGTGCCATGTCGTGTCCGAGAGCGCCCGGATATGAGGCGTCCAATGTCGATTGCATCCAGAAAGTGACTGATTGCTCCAGGAAAATGCGTCAGAATTTGCTACGGGCGACATTGACGCAGACGCCAAGAAATGGGCAAAAGTCGACAGACCGCCTATTCCTTGGTCATCTCCTGGGACGATGACGGGATCGGATAACGGGATTCGATGCCAGGACAAGACGGGCACTTGGGCGCGACGTCAGCTCGGCACTTCGGCGATGCGGTTTTATGAAGACGTCAGCAAGACGCGGGACGACGAATGAGCGACAACGAGTCGGAAGTCACCTGGTACATTGCTCGCGAAGGCCAGCAACACGGTCCGCTTAGCGATGCCGAGATGCGCTTGTTCGTTGCCGGCGGTCATCTCCGGCAGAACGATCTGGTATGGAAGCCGGGGTTCACCGACTGGCGCCCGGCTGCGGAAGTATTTCCACCGCAGGCAGCCCCTCCTCCTGCACCCCCGACAGCACCACCAGCAGCTCCGCAAGCGCCCGCCACATCGCGACCTAACCAAAACGCCTCGCCAGGTTCCCAGGGCTCTAACCCGGCATCGGCGAAACAAGTCGGCTCGTCCGCCGGCGAAGCTGGCGACAAGGCCAGTGACAAGCCTGCTTCCGATAATCCGCGCCACCAAGGGTTACGGCCCGGCAACGAAGTAGGCGCCAAGCCTGGAAACACGGCCGGATACGGCGCAGGACGCGGCATGGACCGCCGCGGCGAACCGCAATTGACTGGTGACCGCCGACCAGAAGCCGCACGCGGACAGCACCAATCCGGCGCGCCGCGCTCGCGAGTCGACCCCAATCTTTTTGCACCGGCAAGCACCACAGCACCCCGCGGCGAACCCCAGTTCGAACCAACATCCCACCCGACTGGCAAACCAGCAGCCGACGGCGGCCGGTCAACCCCGGAATTCAGCGCGAGCCCGGGTCGTGAGCGCGACAGCCAGACAACTCGAAAAGATGCAACCTCTCTCGATCACGGCTTCAATGACCGCGATCAGTACGCTGAACGCGGCTATGACGGCGAATATGACAACAACGATGCCGGACCGCCCTCATCTGGACGGGTAAAGCGGCTTGCAACTGCTGCCGTCATCCTGGCGATCCTCGGAGGCGGCGGATACGCAGCCTACGAAAACCGCGAAACGGTAAGCGGTTGGTTGGAAGCTGCAACGCAGGCAACCACCGGAGACGCCACAACAGCGTCTGATACGCCGGTGGTGCTTGCCGCACCTCCGTCTCCCCAGGAGGCATCGCGCGAGCAAGCACCTGAGGCTCCTCAACAAACCGCACGCTTGGCAACTCCTACACAACCATCCCCCTTCCAAGTCCCATCGGGACCGAAAATGGAGGGAGTCGTCGTCTCCCTGCCACCGCCCCAGCCCGCCGCTACCGGCGAATCGGGCAACACAACGACCGTCGCAAATGCCGTCGATCCCGCCCGGGTAACGCCCGACGTGATCGATGCGAATTTCCAGAAATCAGAACTCTGGTCTCTAATGAAACGGGAATTTCCCGATTGGTACGGTCAGCGCGTGCAGGAAGTGGCTGCGAAATCGGCTGGCAATGAAGCAACCGACGTCAGCGGCTACCTGATCAACGAACTTGTTGCCCTGCGCCGCAAACATGCCAACGAAGCGCTTTCAGCCAGCAACGATAAGCTTCGCGAAGTCGCCGAGGCATTCCTCGTGAACCTGAAAAACCTGTCGACCCACTCGACCGACACGTGCTTCGAGTTCATCTCGAAGGGTGAGGCAAGCAAGACGGTGATCGAGCTGTTCCCCCGTGAGGCGTATGGCAACACAATCGAGGCACAAATCGCAGCCGTGTTCGAAGCCGTGGCCGAGGGCCGAAAGACGCCGGTTTCTCGCGAGGCGGCGCAAAAGCCCGACTACGATCTGCTGGCCATGGAACTGGGCAAAATTGGCTGGACCCAGGATGACTTGAAGCTGTTCGCCAACCCAAAGGCCCTGTCGGAAGCGCCCCGCGAGCGCGTCTGCAAAATGGTTCAGGACTGGTTCCAGGCGCACATCGACATCCAGGACCGCAACGTCCAGGATCGGTTGCTGTTCGTGACACTCCGCCCCGTCATCGCCGGCTAGTAAACGCTGGGTTTGATTGGCAGCCGGCCCGCTTACTTCGCCGAAGCGGCAATTGGCCCGCAAGGCCTCCACAAACTATCTCGCCGGCGAACGTGCGAATCTGGCGACTTGCCTCGTGACAGGCGCGCGCCGACCGGCTACCGCATGACCCATGCTGCACATCAACGACCTCACATACCGCATCCAGGGCAAAACCATTCTGGAACATGCCACTGCTGCCATCCCTCCCGGCCACAAGGTCGGGCTGGTCGGTCGCAATGGCACCGGCAAGACCACCCTGCTGCGCCTGATCACCGGAGAGCTATCGGCCGACGATGGTGCGATTTCTTTCCCGAAGAATGTGAAGCTCGGCCAAGTCGCGCAGGAAGCGCCGGGCGGCACGGATACGCTTGTTGAATGGGTCCTCGCCTCGGATCTCGAGCGCGCGCAGTTATTGGCAGAAGCCCAGACCGCAACCGACCCCGAACGCATCGCCGAAATCCAATTGCGCCTTACCGATATCGATGCGCACACGGCCCCCGCCCGGGCCGCCCAGATTCTTTCCGGCCTTGGGTTCGACGAAGAGGCCCAGCATCGCCCGTGCTCGGAATACTCTGGTGGTTGGCGCATGCGCGTTGCATTGGCGGCGGTTCTGCTGGTTGAGCCGGAAATCCTGCTTCTCGACGAACCAACCAACTACCTCGATTTGGAAGGCACGCTGTGGCTGGAAAGCTACCTGAGGTCGTATCCCCACACCGTGCTGATCGTCAGCCACGACCGCGAGCTTCTGAACCGGTCCGTT
>CAYGRH010000257.1:0-4568 GCA_964352165.1 uncultured Hyphomicrobiaceae bacterium
TGATGGGGATCAAGGACATCCGCATCGAGGACGTGCGCGAGGAATTCGTGCGCGACTTCGTGTTCCCGATGTTCCGCGCCAATGCGCTTTACGAAGGCATCTACCTGCTCGGCACGTCCATCGCCCGCCCGCTGATCTCAAAACGTCAGATCGAGATTGCCCGCGAGATGGGCGCGGATGCGGTGTGTCATGGGGCCACCGGCAAGGGCAACGACCAGGTCCGTTTCGAACTTGGATATTACGCGCTCGAGCCGGGTATCAAGATCATTGCCCCCTGGCGCGAATGGGAGTTCAAGGGCCGCGAAGACCTGCTTGAATTTGCGCGCACCCACCAGATCCCGGTCGCCAAGGACAAGGAGGGCGAGGCGCCCTTCTCGGTTGACGCCAACCTGTTGCACTCTTCCTCCGAAGGCAAAGTCCTCGAAGACCCGAACGTCACCCCTCCCAACCTTGTCTACCAGCGCACGATCAGCCCAGAAGAAGCTCCCGACAAGGCAACGATCATCACCATCGGCTTTGAAAAGGGCGACGCCGTCAGCGTCGACGGCCAGGCCATGAGTCCGGCCACCTTGCTCAAAGCATTGAACGATCTCGGCCGCGACAACGGCATCGGCCGCATCGACCTCGTCGAAAACCGTTTCGTCGGCATGAAGTCGCGCGGCATCTACGAAACTCCGGGCGGCACGATCCTGCTGCAGGCGCATCGCGCCATCGAAAGCCTCACGCTCGACCGGGGCGCAATGCACCTCAAGGACGAACTGATGCCGCGGTACGCCGAGCTGATCTATAACGGCTTCTGGTTCTCGCCCGAGCGCGAGATGCTTCAGGCGGCCATCGACAAGTCCCAGGAGCACGTCGAAGGCACCGTCCGCCTGAAACTCTACAAAGGCAACGTCATCGTTGAAGGCCGCGCCAGCCCAAACTCGCTTTATTCGCCAACCCTCGTCACCTTTGAAGACGACCAGGGCGCCTACGACCAGACAGACGCGCAAGGCTTCATCAAGCTCAACGCCCTGCGGCTGAGGACGCTGGAACAGCGCAATCGCGGCAAGCTAAGCTGATCTCCGGCACAACATCGACTGGGGTACCCAGTGCCACTGCAAAACCGCGTCACGCCGACGGGCGAGGTAATTGCCACGGCAGCGCGCGGCACGTTGTTGGGCAATCGCGGCGGCTGCTTCCATGACGCCTCCCGCCAACTCAAGGCCCAGCACTGGCACGACGAGCGCTGGATCTGCTGCCAGCTCGAATTCAAGGGCCGGCGGCGGCCCTTGATGGCACCCGGCCTCTATACCGAGCTGTTTTTCCTTGATGAGGCGACAGCACTTTCCGCAGGCCACCGGCCATGCTTCGAATGCCGCCGCAAGGACGCGACCGCCTTCGCTGAATTGTTTGCCAGCAGCGTTCTTGGCCGTCAGTCTCGCGCAAAGGCAGCAGAGATGGACAAGATCCTGCACGCCGAACGCCAAGCCAGCGCTCCCGCGCGCCCTATCCACACCGCCAACGCCCAACAACTGCCGCGCGGCATCTTCGCGCTTCTTCCTTCCGGGCCTGCCGTCCATCTTGGCGACGCAATCTTTGCCCATTGGACGCCGGAAGGATACGAACAACAGCGGCAGGTTGACGGCAAAGTCGCGGTAGGAACGCCACCTGCTATCGCTTCGGTGATCGCGGCGGGCTATACACCGGGCCTGCATGCATCGGCCTGCTGATGGCAAAGGGCCTACTGCTTCCGGTCTTGGTCCATCAAATCGGCGACTGGACAGAACAGCGTTAAAGTTGAGTACGGAGCGAACACCCAATGACCAGGACAAGCGTCAACCGCAAGCTCCGCGTCGTCTATACGGCGATCATCATCGTTCTGGTATTGTCAGGCATCGCAGCCTTCGCCGATCAGATCCCCGGCCTGCCGCCCATCATCTCAAGCGCAGCAGAAAACCTCTATGAACTGCTGCGCGACATGTCGCTGCTGATCGCCACTCTGGCCGCAGCCTACCTGGCAAACGTCTTTCAAAAACGCTCAACCTTCGTGCAGAGCCTCGAAGAGGAATGGCGCAATATCGTGCGCACCAAGTCGACGTTATTCACCTATTGCGAGAAACCCTACCCCTCGACCGACGATTATCTCGCAGCCTTCTGCCGTCTTTCCGAAACGATCGACACCATGCGCATCGTCTATCAGAACGCGGGCGAAACGCGCGAACTCGTCGGCCTCTACCCCTACGCACCGCTGCACGACATGCGCCGCGCGCTGCAGGCCATCGACCCGCGCGTAGCAGGTGAACTGACCGTCGAGCAGCGCCACCTTGCCCGGGACGCGATTCTTCAATCGTTCTATGCGCTGCGCGAAAATTTCCTCGAGGAACTCGACCTGGAAGAGCCCAGACACCCGCTGCTCATTTCAGGCGGACGCCGCCTGAAGCAGTCGGGCGCAACCAGCCGTGCCAGAGGCCTCCAAAACCGCCAGGCCAAAAAGCAGGAAAAATCAACTGGACAACGCCCGGACGTCGATGACTTCCTCGCCCGGCTTTATGCCAACGAGAGCAACGGTGCGAGCCCGCACTATTCGCCCGAAAACAACGGCAACGGCGGAACCGGCGGCAGCGGTACGTTCATTCCGCGCTAGAATGATTTTTCACACCCGCCCAGGCGAAACGTAGATTGGTTCGGTCTTCGCCTTCATCACTTGGCGCTTCACCTGCAATGGCTCTTCGAGCGCTGCATAGGCCGCATTGATCCGCCGCGCCATCGAGGCAAGGTAGTCCTTCACTTCATCAGGCAGCTCCGCGTTGGCATAGCGGTCAGGATGATACGCCATGGCCAGCCGGTGATAAGCCTCGCGCACTGCCGCGTAATCAGCGCCCCGTTCAATGCCCAGCACCGTGTAGGGGTCGAAACCGTGGGAATGTGCACCCGAATGCGAAAGCTGCCCGGCCTGGGGAACACCCGTCAGCTTGATTTCCCGCAACGTCGACTTCGCGATCAGCATCGACTCGCCGACATAAGGCTCAAAATCAAGAAAAGCATTGGTGCTATTCAGAACGTCATAGATGTTGCGCGTCTTACCCACGCGGAACTTGCCCCGCAGCACCCGCCCGTCATCAAGCGTCACCTCGACGGGAACCCCGACCCTGGCCTCGGTTGCATTGGTATCCACACGATTACGCTCGAACATCTGCACTAATGACCTTCTGTCTCGAATTGACACACGGGACTTGCCCTTTGCGTGACATTCGCAAGGTTCGTGCAAATCTCCAGTAGTCCCCCCATTTTGCCGCGAATCGGGCCCGTCAGGATCGAGCAAGCCAGCTCAAGCCTGCGACAGGCACCCTTAGACCGCGCCAAAAGCCCTCGCCCACCGTCAGTTCTGCCCGGTTGAGAGCCCAAGAGCCGCATGCCAGGAAGCTGGCGGGATCAGCGGCGTTATGCTACGTCCCGGCCAACATTTGTGCGCCGCACAGGCGCTGGCCGGTTCTCTCAAACGCATGAGAACGCCACAACCCAAGGCATCAATCTCTTATGAACTTGCGAAATATCGCGATCATCGCGCACGTCGACCACGGCAAAACAACCCTCGTTGACGAACTTCTCAAGCAATCCGGCGCCTTCCGCGAGAACCAGAAGGTTGCCGAACGCGCGATGGATTCCAACGACATCGAACGCGAACGCGGCATCACGATTCTGGCCAAGTGCACCAGTCTCGTTTGGAAAGACACCCGCATCAATATCGTCGATACGCCCGGTCACGCCGATTTCGGCGGCGAAGTCGAACGCATCCTCAACATGGTGGATGGAGCGATTGTGCTGGTCGACGCCTCCGAAGGCCCACTCCCGCAAACCAAGTTCGTCGTCTCAAAAGCCCTCAAGCAGGGCATGCGCCCCATCGTTGCAATCAACAAGATCGACCGCTCGGACGAACGCCACGTTGAGGTCTTGAACGAAATTTTCGACCTTTTCGCCGCCTGCGACGCCGATGACGACCAGCTCGACTTCCCCATCCTTTACGGCTCGGGCCGCAACGGCTGGATGGCCCTGTCGCCGGAAGGCCCGCAGGACGACCTGGCACCGATGTTTGACTTGATCCTGTCGCACGTGCCCGCCCCGACCGTAGTCGAAGGCCCCACACGCATCCTGGCAACGACTCTGGAAGCCGATGCCTTCCTGGGCCGAATTCTGACCGGCCGTATCACGTCGGGCACCATCAAACCGAACCAGCAGGTCAAAGCGCTGCATCACGATGGCAGCCTTGTCGAAAACTTCCGCGTTTCAAAGGTGATGGCTTTCCGCGGCCTTGAAAGAACGCCTGTTGATCTCGCTGAGGCCGGTGACATCGTCGCGATCGCGGGCATGAGTGTCGCGACCGTTGCCGACACCATCTGCGATCCCGTCGTCGAAGAGCCCATCCAGGCACAACCGATAGACCCGCCGACCCTGTCGATGATGTTCCGCATCAACGACGGCCCCTTTGCCGGCCAGGAAGGCGACAAGGTGCAATCGCGCGTCATTCGCGACCGCCTGCTGAAGGAATCCGAGCGCAACATCGCAATCCACATTGCAGAATCCGAAGA
>CAYGRH010000257.1:4578-5095 GCA_964352165.1 uncultured Hyphomicrobiaceae bacterium
CCTCGTTTCAGGCCGTGGCGAATTGCAACTCGCAATCCTCATCGAGAACATGCGCCGCGAAGGCTTCGAACTCACCGTTTCGCGCCCGAAGGTCGTCTACCGGACTGACGAGGAAACCGGCAAGCAACTCGAACCCATCGAGGAAGTGATCATCGACGTCGATGATGAGCACACCGGCGTCATCGTGCAGAAGCTGTCTGAGCGCAAAGGCGAGATGATCGAAATGCGCCCGTCCGGCGGCGGCCGCACCCGCATGGTCTTCTACGTGCCCACACGCGGCCTTCTCGGCTACCAATCGGAACTGTTGTCAGACACCCGCGGCACCGCCGTCATGAACCGCATCTTCCACGAATACGCCCCCTACAAGGGCGAGATCGCAGGCCGTCGCACCGGCGTGCTGATTTCCAACGGCGTCGGCGAAGCAACGGCCTATTCGTTGTTCTACCTCCAGGATCGCGGCCCCTCGATGATCACGCCGCAAACCCGCGTCTACGAAGGCATGCTGATTGGCCAGCAC
>CAYGRH010000258.1:0-5069 GCA_964352165.1 uncultured Hyphomicrobiaceae bacterium
GTGGTCGTCTGACCGCTAGGGCGCATCTGCCGAGATGATCTGATCCACGATGCCGCCCATGGTGTTCGCGACAATGTCGGGGCGGCGGTAGAGCGGGTGATAGGGCGCGCCTGTGCGGTCGATGTAGGCGGCGAGCAGGCCAGCCGACATTGCGCCGTGGGTGTCCCAATCGTGGGTTGCAATGAGGCGGAGGTCAGCGGGTTCGCGGTCGAGGCGTTGGGCGACGTAAGCGTAGACCTTGGGATCGGGCTTGAAGCTGCCGGTTTCTTCAACCGAGACGATTAGGTCGAAATGTTCCAGCAGGCCGGCATTGGTAATCTGGTTTGTCACCAATTGAACCGATGAGTTGCTAAAGGCGACTGTGCGGTAGCCTTCGGCTTTCAGCCTGCTCAGAGCTGGAACAATATCGGCGTGTGCGGACAGGCTGGCAAAGCCCGAGAGGATCTCGTCACGCTGGCTGCTCGAAAGTTGCGTGCCGCGTTTGGCTGCAAGCGTCTCAAGCATTAATGAGGCGAGCTCCGCAAACCGCGTTCTGACACCGGTCAGCGCGCATACGGTCGATGAATGGAGAAGCATCGCGAACCAAGTCGAAGTCACCCCCGCATCACCAAAGGCGTTCTCAAAGCGAGGCTTGAGAGACGACAGATCGAGCACCGTTTCGTTAATGTCAAACAACACCGTATCGCGGGCCATATCACGTCCTTTCCGGAGCCGGTACGATTTGCTGCACGATCAGGTTGGGGCTGGTAAGTCGGGTTTGCTTTCGCCTTTCGGAGGCAGCAGCGAGGGTGCTGACTTGTCGGTGCGCAAGGTATCGAGGTAGGCGATGATGTCCATCATTTCATCATTCGATAGCTGGATATCCGGCATCGGCGGGTGAGGCAGGATCATTGCGCCCTTGATGAGGTCCGCGGTTTGACCGGGCTTATTCGCGATGCTGGCGAATGGCGGGGGACCGACCGGGGTCGTGCCAGAGCCCTGCTCATCAACCACATGGCATGCCTTGCAGAGTTTGCGGGAGAGTTCGAGCCCTGCTTGCGCGGATGGCACTTTGGCTTCTTCCTCGCTCATCGCCTTGGGGGCAGCCAGCGACAAGCCCAGCATCAACCCGGTTAGCGCGAGTGCGGCAATCGGGGTCGAGCGCATCAATCGCTGGGGGCGTGTCATCATCGTATCCTCACTGGCATGTTCGTGGATCTTGGAGCTTAACCGAAAGGTTTGGCTGGAAGTGTAGCTGCCGACATGCCCGCAAGCCAGATCGAAGGTGGGTTATCGCCCGACTGCTGAGGTTGGTCAGACTTCATGGGGTATTTCGCTGGGCTCAACCCTGCAAGCATCTTTGCAAAGTATTTGCTGCCGATTTCACGAAATTGACCAATGACAAACCCGGCTCTTGTGACGTGCTATATGAATTGACAGGTTAAGCGAGTGAGCCTGAAAACCTACGGTTTGGAGGACGCAATGGTGGAACAGAAAAAGCTTCAAAAATACTTTGGCCAACTCGGTCCAACACTGGGCATTGTCGGAGGCATCTGCGTGATCCTTCTCGTCATGTTGTTGCTGGGTGCCTTCTGATTGCTTTGATCACTCGTCCTGGCTGAGGGGCATTCGGATTCCGGCGCTAAATTGGCGCGTCCGGCTGTCTGGATGGCTTCTTGCTCGGTGCCGTTGGGAAGCGCCTTCTTGATGGCGTTGCAATCGGCTTGAACCGGCTGCTGAGGAGGAAGCCCAAGGGGTGGCTGACCAAGCCGCTTGGTTCGGTTGCGTAAACTCAAGTCCGTCACATCGGAAACTCATTCCGCTGCAGGCATCGATTGTCGTGCAGAGCCGTGGTTCGAGTTTGAGATTGACAGCCCGTCGTCAATCTTGAACGCTTCAGAAAAAACCACCGGGAGAACGCCATGTGTCGAATTTTCGCCGGCCAGGACCCTGAGCGCTTTGAATGTTTCACGCGCTCGGTTCGTCTCTCCGGTCATGCGACAAGCATTCGGCTGGAAGCAGCCTTTTGGGACATTCTGGACCAGATTGCAGACAGCCAAGGCCTGACGACGCCGAAGTTTCTTTCAAAACTTCACGACGAAGTCTCAGAGCTGAGGGGCGACGTGCCGAATTTCACGTCGATGCTGCGCACGACCTGCCTTCTTCATTTGTCGGGAGAGCAGCCGGAGTCGGGTGAACTGGCCGAGATGACGGCATCTGCCGCCTAAGATGTCGACGATGAGGCTGAATTACCTGACGGTGGGCGCGAGGTAGTATTCCGCTACCACCACTGCGATGGCGCGCGGACCTACCCTTGAGGCAAAAAGGGAGGCCCCATGGCAAAAGCAATTCATTCGATGATCCGTGTTCTGGATCTGGACCGCTCGATTGATTTTTACCGCAACGCACTCAAGCTCGACGTCGCCGACAAATTCGACTTTGACGACTTCACGCTTGTTTATCTGCGAAACGTAGAAGCGGATTTCGAGCTCGAACTGACCCTCAACAAAGGACGCAGCGAGCCCTACGAGCTCGGTGACGGGTATGGTCATCTCGCTGTCGTCGTTGACGACGCGCGGGCGGAGCACGCCCGGGTCGCAGCCCTGGGGCTCGGTCCTGCAGATGTGAAGGAATTCCATCGGGACGGCGCGCTGATGGCCCGCTTTTTCTTCATTCAGGACCCTGACGGATACAAAATCGAAGTCCTGGAAAAGCACGGCCGCTACAAATGAGCCGATAAATCAGAACAAAAATTTGGGAGGATCAAATGGCATTGCAAAGAGATCCTAAGAGTCTGACGCGCCGCGAGCTGCTCTCCAATGGCGTCAAGCTTGGAATAACTGCGTTCGTTGTCGGACCAGCTTTTGTTGCAGCCAGCGATGCGGCGTGGGCCGCCGAAGTGAAGCACTTGAAGCCTGAGACATTTGCGACGCTGATCCAGATGGCGCGAGACATCTATCCGCACGACCGCATTCCAGATGAATTCTATGCATCGGCGGTCAAGTCCTACGATGCCGAGCAGCACGCAGGAATGATTGAAGAAGGTGTTGCGTCCCTCAATGCTGCAGCCGTGAGCGCGGGATTTCCAAGCTACGTCGGCGCCGGTTGGGAACGTGATCGCGTGGACATCCTGCGAGGCATGGACAAGACACCGTTCTTCCAAACCATACGCGGTGGTCTTGTGACTGGGCTGTATAACCAGAAGGCTGTCTGGCCGCTGTTTGGATACGAGGGCGAGAGCTACTCAAAGGGTGGCTACATCAAACGCGGTTTCGACGACATCAACTGGCTCTGAGGGAGACCACAATGCCTGCACCATTCGACAAGAATGACGACAGCGTTGTTGTCGTAATCGGAACTGGCGCCGGTGGCGGTGTCTTGGCAAACGAGTTGGCGCAAAAAGGCGTCAACGTGGTCGCACTGGAGGCTGGCGGTCGTCACCTTCCGGAAGACTACCTCAATGACGAATGGGACAGCTTCGGCCAATTGGCCTGGACTGACCCACGCACCACGTCCGGCGACTGGCGCGTTGCGAAGGACTTCGCGGGTCTTCCTGCGTGGATTGTCAAAGCCGTCGGCGGCTCCACGGTGCATTGGGCGGGCGCTTCGTTGCGCTTCCAGGACCACGAGTGGAAGGCTGCGACAACTTACGGCAACGTCCAGGGTGCAAACCTTCTCGATTGGCCAATTGAGCCAGCAGAGATGGCTCCTTGGTATGCGAAGGCAGAAGAAAAGCTTGGGGTCACGCGGACCGGCGGACGCGACGGGCTGCCCGGCAGCAATAACTTCAAGGTCTTTGAAGCCGGTGCCAAGAAGCTTGGATACAAGCACGTGCATACCGGGCGAATGGCAATCAACAGCGCCGACTATGATGACCGTCCGGCTTGTCAGCAGACCGGGTTCTGCTTCCAAGGCTGCAAGTGGGGAGCCAAGTGGTCGTCGGCCTATACCGACATCCCGCGCGGTGAAGCAACTGGCAACCTGGAAGTCCGGGAGAAGGCGCATGTCCTACGCATCGAGCACGACAAGAGTGGCAAGGTTACGGGCGTTGTGTACGCGGACGCCGACGGCAACCAGCAAATGCAAAAAGCTAAGGTCGTCTGTGTCGCTGGGAATTCTATCGAAAGCCCCCGGCTTCTGCTGAATTCCGCTTCTAGCCTATTCCCCGATGGGCTTGGCAATTCCTCGGGGCAGGTGGGGCGCAACTACATGCGCCACATGACCGGTTCGGTTTATGCCGTGTTCGACAAGCCCGTTAGAATGTGGCGCGGAACAACGATGGCCGGGATCATCTCTGATGAATCCAGGCACGACCCTTCGCGCGGGTTCGTCGGCGGATACGAGATGGAGACGCTGTCGCTCGGTATTCCGTTCATGGCCGCCTTTCTTGATCCTGGCGGCTGGGGACGGGAATTTACAACGGCACTCGATGCTTATGAGAACATGGCGGGCATGTGGATTGTTGGTGAGGACATGCCGCAAGAGACCAACCGCATCAGTCTCAGCAGCGACGTGAAGGACCAGTTCGGACTGCCTGTGGCCAACGTCCACTTCGACGATCATTCCAACGACATTGCAATGCGCAACCACGCGTATAACCAGGGCATGGCGGTATATGATGCGGTTGGCGCGACGCGGACTTTCCCAACACCGCCATATCCCTCGACGCACAATCTCGGCACGAACCGGATGTCCGCCAAGCCGCGCGACGGGGTCGTGAACAAGTGGGGCCAATCCCACGACGTCAAGAACCTTTTCGTGTCGGATGGCAGTCAGTTCACGACGGGTGCCTCTGAAAACCCGACGCTGACAATTGTCGCCCTTGCCATGCGCCAAGCTGATCATCTGGCCCGCGAATTGAAATCCGGCAACCTCTAGGAGGATAAAACCTCCTTGCCTGCTCGCTCGACACGAAGCTCAGATCGAAGGCGCGGGGCTGTCGTAGCGTTTGGGCCATAGAAGCCTGCAAGCCTGGCGGGCCAAGTTCGATGCCCGGGCCTGGCCGGGGCCTATATGGGTGCGAATTCAAGATCAATGGCGGAGGGGGTGGGATTCGAACCCACGGTAGGTTTCACCCTACGCCGGTTTTC
>CAYGRH010000259.1:0-5041 GCA_964352165.1 uncultured Hyphomicrobiaceae bacterium
AGTATCCGCTCAGCTTCGCGGCGCGTGATCTCGAAGGCTCGCTCAATGCGCTGCAAGGCGTCTTCGCGAGTTTCCGCATCGATTTCGCCGCCAAGCAAGATCACCTGACGCAGGATCGCCCACAGGTCTTCGACCGTTTGGATAACTTTCTCCCTGATCGGCTTGATCCATTCGGCATCGCCGTTTGATCTCTCCGCAGATGCAGGCGATGGCTGCTGAGATGACGTTTCGCCGTTTTCCTCTTCGTCTGGAACTGCCTCGTTGTTGGGCCCGGCCGCCATCGCTTCGGCGAACTCGCGCTGCCACTTTTCAACGAGGCGTTGTGCATCCGTCGGGCCAAGCAGCAGAATATCTTCAACCGCCCGCGTCAGCGTTTCGGCCGCGTCGATGCCCTCCGTTTGCGCGATTTTCGTCCAGTTTTGAACGAGCGCTGCCAATCGGGCACGAAGTTCCGAGGTCTCCTCCCAGGCCGCCAAGGCATAGCGCCTCAGCATAGCGCGCACCTCAGGATCCTTGAGCTGTCGCGCGGCTTCCAGCACGGCCATCCAGGACAGCGTTTCAAGTCCGCTGACAATGCCGGAGTTGTCCGAACCCCCAGAACCCGAGCCGGTATTCGATACTTGGCTCGGAGCTCGTTGGGCTCCCGAACTGATGTCCAGGTTTTCTGAGCCGCGCTGGCTTAAGACGACTTCAATTGATTTCGACTGTTTCTGAGATGTCCCGACAAACAGACCGAATGCCCCGCCCATCACAGCGCCCACCGTCGTAGTCGCGAGCCACACCGATATCAGCGCCGCCAATGCCCACACCATCCCGCCGTGGACGAATGCCGCGACACCGGAGCGGCGCAGGTGCAGCCAGCCGATGATGAAGCCCGAGACAAAAAGAGATGCCATGGCGCTACCGATCCACCACAGGCCTACGGCGGCGGGAAGCGTTCCCACGTCGAACATGGATTGAGGCCGTGGGTCGGCGAGCGCTAAACCTGTTGCAAGCCCGATCGTGTTGAGCATCAAGTGGGTCGCAAGTCCTACCAGCGTCGCGATGATGACAGCGGTCCAATACCACAAGCTACGGTCATGACCTGGCGGATGCGTGTTGTTCGCTTCAGGAAGGACTTGAGGGGACAATTATCACTGCCTTTCTTCGAGGAGCATTCGGGAGCGTGCGGGAACAAACGACGCAACATTGCAGATCACGGAGACGTGGAGGGTTCGCTCCTTCCGCCCTTCGGTGACTCACGTTTGGAACTGATAAGCAGCATCAGCCACGCGAGGCCCGAAACGATGAAGATGAGCATGGCAAGTGGTGAGACGAGTGCGATCAGGGCTGTACCGCTCGCGCCGTCACTCGACATTATCGGACCGCCGATCATGGCGAAAGCAGCGGCCACAAGTCCGGCGATGATCCACGTTGAAAACAACATTCGGCGCCAAGTCGTGAGGACTTCACTTCTTCGGGGGGCTCGCGGTGTCATGATGATGAAGCTCCTATGTCTGACGGGAGTCTACCCAACACGACGTCCCGCTCTAATGGCATTAATGGCATTTTCGTGCGGTGTCGGATCTGAACACGGGATGGGGACATCCGTCATTCGCAACGATGCATGCCGTTGTAACGCTCAAGCCCGTAATTCGTTCCAAGCCCCTAAGGGCCAGTTGGACCAGCACGGTGGAAGGTTTCAGCCTCAGCGAATGCTGGTCCGCGACCCACGTCCTGCGACCTACCCATAATGCCGAGCGCCGAAACCGTTTGATTTCGCCACCTCCACAAGTCCGGCCACCCCGGGGGACCCGCAGCGCGCTTTTCTGTGGCCTTTTCGATAGTTCGATATTTCGAAAACCCCAGGGATTGCGGGAACACAATCGCCGTAATGGCGTTTGCCTTCACAACACCGGACCTGCGAGCTCACCGGAACTCATCGGTGGGTCGATACCGGCAAAACGCAAGACGACCTCAGCCGGTTAGCACGTCATTGGGGACTCGCTTGAAACGTTTGAACGCGATCGTTTTGCTGACACGCCCCATATGTCAACGCCGGAGAGATTTCGCAGCGGCTTGGCGGAGTAAAGGTGCAGCAGGTGAAGCATCCAGGTTTTTCCGCGTTCTGGCTGGTTCAGTATCGCTTCTGCAAATTCAAGGTTTTTCCGTTTTCAAATTTGAACAGGAAGTTTCAGGCGACACCAGCCCGCCGATGGCCGAAGAGGTCGAAAACTCTCGCTCCTAGTGAGGACGCTTTGGGGAGCGGACCAGTGGCAATCGAGCAAATGGATCAAGACGCCTTTCAAACGTCCGCAGCCGATCGCGTATCCGACGTCAAACAAATTTTGGACGATGAGCGCGTGCTGCCCAGGCAGGACCTCCATCTTCGCCTCAATAGCGCGACAGGCTGATCCGCCAGCACGCGGACTCGTCTGGTCAGTACCACGATGGCGACAGTAGTCGCCTGATTTAATGCTAACCACTTGATGTTGATAAGTTAAATGGCGGGTTCCGGAACTATGGCCGACTAAGGCCAAGCGGGCCGCGGCGAAGACTTGATATTCCAACGTGACATATTATATTTTGTACTATACTGATATATCCTATAGAAGTCGGAAGGAACTTGACCCCATGGATACGAGGACCCTGTGCCTTGGCGTACTGACACTCGGCGAAGCCTCGGGCTACGACGTCCGCAAGACGCTGACTGAAACGTTCTCCCACTTCATGGAGATATCGCCGAGCGGGATCTATCCGGCCCTGAAGGATCTCGAGGATCGCGGGCTGGTGAGCAGCGAGCGCGTAGTCCAGGAGGACCGGCCGAACAAGAAGATCTATTCGATCACGGACGCGGGGCAGGCTGCATTTGTCGACGGCCTTGCGGCCTCGCCTGGGCGCCACAAGGTTCGATCCGAAATGCTCGCGCTGATGTTCTTTGCCGAGCGTGTGCCGAGCAATCATCTCATCGACATCCTGACGGGCCGCGCCAAGGAGTTGGAGCATTGGCTCGATCAGACCACCAGGTGGCTCGACGGCGACGGTCCGACCCAGGGCACGCCCGGCCAAGTGTTCATCTCGCGATATGCCCTCGCCGTCATGCGCGCCGAGATAGCCTTCCTGCGCGCCGAGATGCCCGGTCTTCGCGAGACCCTCGAACGCAATCCGGCATCGCCCAAATCCCGCAGCGCCAAGCGCAAGGAAACACAGTCATGAAATCCTCCCACCTGATTGCCGCCGGCGTAACGCTCGCGCTTGCAGCCTGGATGGGTAGCGGATTGCTCGCATCGACCGATCCGACGGCGAGCACGCCCTCTGTAACCAAGACCGAAAACACCGCAAAAACGGCCGTGCAGGTGCAGACCGTCACAGCGCAGCCGGTGAGCGAGTTCGTCGTTGCCCAGGGCAGCGTCGAGCCCGAGCGCCGGATCACCGTCAGGTCCGAGACGCCGGGCAAGGTCGTCGAGGTCGTAGCCCGCAAGGGCCAGCGCGTTCAAACCGGCGACGTCATCGTGCGCCTCGACATGAAAGACCGGAAGGCCCGGCTCGCCACCTCGGCTGCCCGCGTCACCGAGCGTCAGGGTGCCTATGACGCGGCTCTCAGCCTTCTGGAGCGCGGCCACACGACGAAGCGCCGGGTCGAAGAACTTTATTCGTCGCTGAAGGCTGCGATTGCCGAGCGCGAACAGGCCGAGATCGAGGTTCGCCATACCGATGTCAAGGCACCATTCGACGGCGTCCTGAACATGCGCAACGTGGAGACCGGCGACTACGTCGCGATCAACGGAGAAATCGCCACGATCGTCGATGCCGATCCGCTGCTTGTCCGCGTGCCGGTGTCGCAGCAGGATATCGCCCGCATCAGGACCGGCGCATCTGCGAGCATCAGACTTGCGACCGGCGGCGAGGTCGCGGGCAAGGTACGTTATATCTCGCGCGATGCCGACCAGGATACGCGAACGTTTCGCGTCGAAATCGAAGTGGCAAACCCCGACGGCGCGATCTTCTCCGGTATCAGCGCGGAAGCGCAAATCGAGGTCGGAACGACCATGGCGCAGTTCATTTCGCCTGCCGCGCTGTCGCTCGACACGGCAGGCCGCATCGGTGCCAAGGTCGTCGAAACCGGCGAACTGGTCGCGTTCCTTCCGGTCGAAATCGTCAAGTCGAGCAACGCAGGCGTCTGGGTTACTGGGCTGCCTGAGACTGCGCGCGTGATTTCCGTCGGGCATGGCTTCGTGCGGACGGGCGAGCAGGTGGCCGCGAGCGAGGACACAACTCCAACCCGCATCGTGGATGCAGCTTCGCCATGAACACGCTGATCAACGCTGCGTTCAGTCGTTCGCGCACGGTTGTGCTCTTGTTCGCAATGATCCTGCTGATGGGCGCGACCGCGTATCTCAACATCCCAAAAGAATCCGAGCCAGACGTCGCCATCCCGATGGTGTTCGTCTCGACCGGTCTGGAAGGGATTTCGCCCGAGGATTCCGAGCGCCTCCTGCTGCGGCCTCTGGAAAAAGAGCTGCAGTCCCTCGAAGGTCTGAAGGAGATGCGATCGATAGCCGCTGAAGGCTACGGCTCGGTCACGCTGGAGTTCGACGCCGGGTTTGATGCCGACAAAGCCATCGCCGATGTGCGCGAAAAAGTCGACCGCGCCCGCAGCGAACTTCCCGGCGATGCCAACGAGCCGGTCGTCAGCGAACTCAACGTCGCGCTGTTTCCCGTACTCACGGTCGCGATCTCCGGAGCCATTTCAGAGCGGCAGCTAATCGCGGTAGCGCGACAGTTGAAGGACAGGATCGAGGCGCTTGAAGGCGTGCTTGAGGTGGACATCGGCGGAAACCGCGAAGAAGTGCTCGAGGTCATCGCTAATCCGACGGTGCTTGAGACCTACAACATCAATTTCGGCGAACTGGCCACCGTCATCCAGCGCAACAACCGGCTGATCGCGGCTGGCGCACTCGACACGGGGGCTGGGCGCATGGTGCTCAAGATCCCCGGCGTCATCGAGAACATCGAAGACGTGATGTCGCTGCCGGTTAAGACATCAGGCGATACCGTGGTG
>CAYGRH010000260.1:0-4944 GCA_964352165.1 uncultured Hyphomicrobiaceae bacterium
GCCTTGCCGTGTTGTGGCGCACGACGGCAGGCTGGGCGGCCTGGGGAATGATTGCCACCACGTGCGCATACCTGATTGGCGCAACGGTGCTCGCGCCGGACCTGTGGGCCGATCCGCTGGGGGCGATGGTGAAAGCCGTTCCGCTTCTTCTTTTGCCCTTCGTGCTGCTCGCCATTCTGGAGGTCGGTAGGTGGAGTTGGTAGAGGCCGTCCGTTGGCTGCATGTGTTGGGCGCCTGCGTGCTGGTCGGTACGGGGGCAGGCATCGCCTTCTTCATGCTGATGGCGCACCGCAGCGGTGAACCCGCGCTAATCGCGCATGTGGCTGGAACAGTGGTGATTGCCGATTTTGTATTCACCGCCTCCGCTGTCCTTGTCCAACCCGTCACGGGACTGTGGCTCGCAACGCTCATCGGCTGGGACTTGCGCGAGGGCTGGCTGGCGTTGTCGCTCGCGCTCTATGTCGTGACGGGGCTGTTCTGGCTGCCGGTGGTGTGGATCCAGTTGCAGTTGCGGGATTTGGCAGGGGCAGCAGCGCGAACGGGGGGGCGCTTGCCCGACCGCTACTTCGAGTTATTCGGGATCTGGTTCCTTTGCGGCATACCGGCGTTTTTTGCGGTGCTGACGATCCTGTGGCTGATGTTGATGAAGCCGCAGATCGGGATGGCGTGGTGAGGGGAAATGGCCGTTGGCCATTGCGAGGCCAGCCTCGCGCTCCGCTGGAGGGACACCCTCCAGTCCGCCCGTTTTCTGGATTCACGTGAAACCATGAGCCTGATCGTTTGAGATTGAAGCAGCTTTGCTTCAATCGAAAGCGTGAATCAGTCTCTGAAGAAAAGCTCTTATGAGCGCGCGTCGCCGATGAGCGGGCCGAAGCTGGAGCGGAGCTTGCGCAGATGGCTCAGGCCGTCGTCGGTGACGGCGTACATGCCGCCGGCGGGCTGGTCGATAGCTCCGGTTTTCTTCAGCCGGTGAAGCTGCGAGACGACCGCGCCGGAGCTATCATCAAAGCCCTTGGAGTGAAGTGCGCCGAGAATCTGCTGCAGTGAAAACGGACGGTTTTCGCGCGAGATGTATTCAAGCAGCGTGAGTTCGCGCAGCCGTGAGCGCTGGTTGCGGCCGATATCGTCGAAGGCATCGGCAGCACCGTCAGTGCCATTGTAGTGGTGGCCGTTTGTGGACGTGTTGGGCGACGAAGGCTCCGTGCTTTGCACAGCGCGCGGCTGGCCGGAGGGGATTGCCGCCAGCAGGCCGTCGAGCTGGTCGAGCTTCTCGCGCATGTAGGCCACGACTTGACGAACGTCATCGGGGTTCTGGCTGGCACGAAGGAACATCGGCTGGATGAAGTCAGAGCCAAAGTCGTCCTTGGCGCGCGCGACGAAGTCGTCGCCAGTCGCGGGCTCGGCGTCTGAATGAGGTTTGGGAGAGTGCTCTGCCATGTGCGGGCGGTCTCAACGCATGAACGGAAATGGAGATTGCATCCGCGTGCCATTCGCGGCCTTCGATTGCATTCCATACTGCCATCGCCAATGCATTGCAGCAACTTTCATTGCATTCCATGCTTACCGATGCGTTTCATACGATTTGAGTGGACCGCCGTATGTTTTTGATTTTGCGTGGTTTTATTGCTTTCGGATTGCTAAAGATTCCGAGGCATTTCAGATTCGTGCAGTTAGATCGATGTGTTGCGTGCGCATCGCATTTTGCGTCGGCAAGTCATTGTGTTCGCTCACATCCTTTATCTTCGGCCTTGGTCCTTCGACGTATCACCCCAGCCTGACCGTCAGCAATCAACGCACGGGGCTGACGATGAAGACGCTGATCTTTTCACTGCTCGAAGACTATCTGTTCGATCCCAGTCTGATCGATCTGGTGTTGTGGTACCCGCATCTGGAACTGCCGGACTTCGCTGTGGCGGCTGCTGCGGTGCTGGCCTGGAGCTGGGTTTCCGAACGTCTTTGGCGGACCGCCCGCATGCTGTTGATTACTAAGCTGTCGCCAGTGCTGGGCCGCTATGCGTTTATCCTGCGGTACGTTCGTTGACGGCGTGAGCCGACCGCGCGCTATTGCTTGCCGGACTGCTGGTTTTCGATGTCGAGCTGCATGCGGGCGTTCAGTTCCTTGAAGTCCTGCTCAAGTTGCGCGCACGCCTTTTCCTCACCCTTGCAGCCGAACACCATCTCCAACGTGATCTGTTCGCCGTTCTTAACCGGGCGGCGGCAGACGACCGCGGGATGAGCCGGCATACCCTCGCGGGTGAACGTCCACATTGCCCAAGTCTCTTTGTCCTGCAGCGCGATATAGGAGGCGTCGCGGTGGACCTCCGGCAGTTTGTCGACTTCGGTGAGCTGCTTGAACAGAGCCGTTGGGTCGCCGCTGGCGAGTGCGCAATCGGATGGCGCGGCGGAAGCGGGAAGCGTGGCTGAGACGCTCAGGGCAAGCACACTGCATAACGCTGCGAGTGCGGGCTTGATCGACTTGGTGGTCTTCTGGACTGTCATTGTTTCCTCGGTTCGGTGTATTTGTCCCGCTCATTCGCGAGCGGGTTTGATCATTACCCAGCTATACGGGCTTCGATGGCTTTCAGAGCATCGGCAGCCTTCGATCCATCCGGTCCGCCAGCCTGCGCCATATCGGGCCGACCGCCGCCGCCCTTGCCGCCGAGTGCCTCTGCGCCGACCCTGACGAGGTCGACAGCGCTCCAGTCCTTGACGAGATCTTCGGTCACGCCGACGGCGAGGCCGGCTTTTCCGTCCTCCGTGATCCCGACGATGGCGACGATGCCGGATCCAACCTGTTTCTTTCCGTCATCGACGAGGCCGCGCAGGTCCTTCGGGTTCAGGCCTTCGACCGAGCGGGAGAAGAATTTGATACTTCCGACGTCGCGGATGGCATCACCTGCAGCCGAGGCTGTGCCGCCGTTGCCAGCACCGGCCATGGCCACAGCGCGTTTGGCGTCTGATAGCTGGCGTTCGAGTGTCTTGCGCTCGTCAACCAACGCCTTGATCCGGTCGACGACATCTTCCGGGCGCGTCTTCAATAGCGCTGCGGCATCGCGCAGGCGCTGGTCCTGGCCGGCAAGATAATCGCGGGCGACATCCGAGCTTACGGCTTCCAGCCGACGCACGCCTGCAGCGCTGGCGCTTTCTCCGAGAATACGGATGAGGCCTATGTCGCCGGTTCGGGCCACATGCGTTCCCCCGCACAATTCGACGGACCATGGCTTGTTGGATCGCGAAGCCTTGCCGGGCTCGACATCAGGTTCAGCGCCCATGGCAACGACCCGGACTTCATCGCCGTACTTTTCCCCGAACAGCGCGCGGGCGCCTGTCTCCATGGCTTCATCGATCCCCATCAGGCGTGTCGAGACGGGTGCGTTTTGCGCCAGCACGCGGTTTGCCAAATCTTCGACGGATGCAATTTCTTCCGGCGACATCGGTTTGGCGTGGGAGAAGTCAAAGCGGAGACGCTCCGGGGCGACGAGCGAGCCTTTCTGGGCAACGTGATCACCAAGGATCTGGCGGAGGGCTTCGTGCAGCAGGTGGGTCGCTGAGTGGTTGGCGCGGATGGCGGAGCGGCGCGCGTGGTCGACACGCAGTTCGACATTGTCACCGGTTTTCAGCGCACCTGATTCCAAAATACCGGAATGAACGAATAGGTTGCCGAGTTTCTTCATCGTGTCGTTGACACGGAAGAGTGCACCGTGTGGCGTGGAGATGATCCCGGCATCGCCGACCTGTCCACCGGACTCGCCGTAAAACGGAGTTTGGTTGAGGACGATCTCGGCGGTCTCGCCGGGCTTGAGCTTCGTCACGGCGTCGCCGCCGCGAACGATGGCCGTGATCGTGCCCTCGGCGGTCTCGGTGTCGTATCCGAGGAAGTCGGTCGCGCCGAGTTGATCGCGCAGTTCAAACCAGATGGTTTCGGTAGCCGCTTCGCCGGAGCCCTTCCAGGCGGCGCGGGCTTCGGCCTTCTGCTTCGCCATCGCCGCCTTGAAGGCTGCTTCATCGACATTGATTTTGCGGGCGCGCAAGGCGTCTTCGGTCAGGTCGAGGGGGAAGCCGTAGGTGTCATAGAGTTTGAACGCGACGTTGCCGTCGAACGTGTCGCCGGCATCGAGGTCCTTGGAGGCATCGGCCAGCAACCCTAATCCTTTTTCCAGCGTCTTGCGGAAGCGGGTTTCCTCGAGCTTCAGGGTTTCGGCGATCATCGCCTGACCGCGGACGAGTTCTGGATAACTTTCGCCCATCTGACGCACGAGGGCGGGAACGAGCCGGTGCAGCAGGGGCTCTTTTGCGCCGAGGATGTGGGCATGGCGCATGGCGCGGCGCATGATGCGGCGCAGAACGTAGCCGCGGCCATCGTTGGCGGGCAGAACGCCGTCGGTGATCAAGAAGCTCGTTGCGCGCAGGTGGTCTGCGATGATGCGGTGGCTGGCGCGGTGCTCGTCTTCGGCTGGCACTCCGGTCGCATCGACGGAGGCAGCGATCAGCGCTTTGAACAGGTCGGTCTCGTAGTTGTCGTGCGTGCCCTGCAGGACGGCTGCGATGCGTTCCAGGCCCATGCCGGTATCAATCGAAGGGCGCGGCAGGTCGATACGCTTTTCGGGGCTGATCTGCTCGTACTGCATGAAGACGAGGTTCCAGATCTCGATGAAACGATCGCCATCTTCGTCCGGGGAACCGGGAGGCCCGCCAGGTATCAGCGGACCATGGTCGAAGAAAATTTCCGAACAAGGGCCGCAGGGGCCGGTCTCGCCCATCTGCCAGAAGTTGTCGGATGTGGCGATACGAATGATCTTTTCATCGGCAAAGCCGGTGAGTTTTTTCCAGATGCCGAAGGCTTCTTCGTCGTCATGGTAGACGGTGACCAGCAGGCGTTTGGGATCTAGCCCGAATTCCTTGGTGATGAGGTTCCAGGCGAATTCGATCGCATCGTCCTTGAAG
>CAYGRH010000261.1:0-4937 GCA_964352165.1 uncultured Hyphomicrobiaceae bacterium
TCGACAGCTTCGGCCAGTCGCATTCGCCGGGCAACGAGCAGCGCAACTACTGGGGGACGGAGGCTGCCGACCGCTCAGGCAGCGACAACACGCCGGGGATCAAGAGCAAGGCCATCGACGCCTTGATCGACAAAGTTGTTTTTGCCAAGGACCGTGAAACGCTGGTTGCCGCGACCAACGCCCTCGACCGGGCCCTGTTGTGGGGCAACTATGTCGTGCCGCAGTGGCATTATCCGTTCGACCGCTGGGCCTATTGGGACATGTTCGGGAGACCGGAAAAACTCCCTTCTCAGGCGACGTCGATCCTGCGTGTGTGGTGGGTCGATGCGGATAAAGAAAAGGCGCTGGCCAGCGCGCGCGGCAACTGATGGCGGGTGACAACACCATGACCGGCATTCGATTTTGCATCGCGCTGTGCGCTGGCGTTCTTGCCGCAGGCTTGTTGGCTTTGCCAGCGAGTGCCGAACCGCGGCACGGGCTATCCGCCTTCGATGAACTGAAATACCCGTCCGACTTCAAGCACTTCGACTACGTCAATCCGGACGCTCCGAAGGCTGGGCGGCTGTCCATGATCGGTGACGGCGGCCGGGTCACGTTTGACAGCTTCAACGCCTTCATCCTGCGGGGCGATGCGGCACAAGGGCTCGAATACCTGTTCGATAGCCTGATGGTGCGCGCGTTCGATGAGCCCGATGCGGTCTACGGCCTTGTTGCCAAGTCAGCCGAGGTCGCTCCCGACGGGCGCTCGGCAACGTTCAAGCTGCGCGAGGAAGCGAAGTTTTCCAACGGCAGTCCGTTGACGGCCGACGACGTGGTTTTTTCATTCGAGACGCTCAAGACCAAGGGGCACCCGAGTTACCGGATTTCGCTGCGCGATGTCGAGAAGGCCGAGGCGGTCGATGCGCATACCGTGCGCTACACCTTTACCGGCGAACTGCTGCGCGACCTGCCGCTCACTGTTGCGGGCCTGCCCATCCTGTCCGAAGCGTTCTACGAAAAGAATGATTTCGAGCAGACTTCGCTAACACCACCGGTCGGGTCGGGACCTTATGCGATCTCAGACTTCAAAGCGGGAACGTTTGTCACCTTCAAGCGGCGCGAGGACTACTGGGCAAAAGACCTGCCGGTCAATCGCGGGCAGTATAATTTCGATGAATTGCGCTACGAGTACTACCGCGACCGCACAGCCGAGTTGCAGGCGCTGCTGAACGGTACATTCGATCTGCGCGAGGAATTTACCTCGGTGAACTGGGCGACGTCCTATGACGTGCCGGCGGTGCGGGACGGGCGCATAAAGCGCACGACGCTTCCCGATGAACGGCCGGGCGGGGCACAGGGATTTTTCATCAACACGCGACTTGAAAAGTTCAAGGACCCGCGCGTGCGCAAGGCGCTTGACTATGCGTTCGACTTCGAGTGGGCGAACAAGAACCTATTTTATGAGCTTTATAACCGCACCGGCAGCTACTTCGAAAACTCTCCGATCAAGGCGACCGGCGAGCCGAGCGCGGAAGAACTCGCACTCCTCGAACCGTTCCGGGACAAACTGCCAGCCGAGGCTTTCGGCCCGGTTTATTCGCCGCCCGTCAGCAATGCGTCCGGCAGCGACCGCAAGCTGTTGCGCGAAGCCTCGAAACTTCTTGAAGAGGCCGGCTGGACACTCAAGGGTGGTAAGCGCGTCAATGCCAAGGGCGAGCAGCTCAAAATCGAGTTTCTGCTGTTTGCGCAGGGATTCGTGCGGATCGTGGAGCCTTACAACGGCAATCTGAAACTTCTCGGGATTGATGCCTCGATCAGGCTTGTCGATCCCTCGCAGTATGAACAGCGGGTCAAGACGTTCGATTTTGACATCACCACACAACGCTACGTGCTGCGGCTGACGCCCGGTGTTGAGATGAAGAACTATTGGGGTTCGGACGCTGCAGCAACCGATGGCAGCCAGAATCTGGCCGGGGTCTCCGACCCGGTGGTCGACGCGCTCGTTGACAAGGCACTGGAGGCGAAAACGCGGGCCGAATTGATGGTTGTGCTGAAGGCGCTGGACCGGGTGCTGCGCGCCAGCCACTATTGGGTGCCGCAATGGTTCAAGGCCGCCCACAACATTGGGCATTGGGACAAGTTTTCGTGGCCCGAGGTGAAACCCAAATACGACCGCGGCATCGTTGCCACATGGTGGTATGACGAGGCAAAAGCTGCCAAAGTGAAATCGAAATGACGGCGGGCATGGGTGGCTGGCAGGTTGATTTGCCGTTTGGCGACCAGCCGCCTCAAGCCTGCCTAATCAAGACGTTTGATCGCAAGTTAGCATCGCAAACTGCCCTAGCCGCTCAACCTGTCTGATAATCCTGCCTAAGGACATGATCGCTTAGCATGGCCGCATACCTCCTGAAACGCATCCTGCTGATCTTTCCGACAATGCTCGGAATCATGCTCGTCAGCTTCATCGTCATCCAGTTCGCGCCGGGTGGACCGGTAGAGCGCGTGATTGCGCAGCTCAGCGGGACGGATGTTTCGATCACGTCACGCATTGGCGGGGGCGGTGGCGACGGGCTCGGCGGTCAGGCTCCGCAGGCCGGGCAGGGCTCAGCGGATTCTGCCGCCTCGAAATATCGCGGCGCGCAGGGACTCGATCCGGAATTCATCAAGAGCCTGGAAAAGCAGTTCGGCTTCGACAAGCCCGCGCATGAACGCTTCTTGTTGATGATGTGGAACTATCTGCGCTTCGATTTCGGCGACAGTTATTTCCGCGATATTCCGGTCATCGACCTCGTTGCCGAAAAACTGCCCGTTTCGATTTCGCTCGGGTTGTGGATGACGCTGCTGACCTATCTCATCTCGATCCCGCTCGGGATCAGGAAAGCGGTTCGCGATGGCGAGCCGTTCGATGTTTGGACCTCCGGCGTTCTTGTCGTCGGTTATGCGATGCCGGGGTTTCTCGTTGCGGTGCTGCTGCTCGTCGTGTTTGCCGGTTCGTCGTTCTTCCAATGGTTCCCCTCGCGCGGGCTTTTTTCGGAGAACTGGGACGAGCTTTCGACCTGGGGCAAAGTCGTCGATTATTTCTGGCACCTGACGCTGCCGATCATAGCGATGTCGCTTGGCGCGTTCACGACAATGGCGTTCCTGACCAAGAACTCGTTCCTCGATGAGATCCGCAAGCAGTACGTGCTGACAGCGCGCGCAAAGGGCTTGAATGAAAGCCAGGTGTTGTACGGTCACGTATTCCGCAATGCCATGCTGCTCATCATCGCCGGATTTCCCGGCGCGTTTATCAGCGCATTTTTCTCCGGCTCGCTATTGATCGAGACGATCTTCTCGCTCGACGGTCTGGGGCTGTTGGCCTTCGAGTCGATCGACAAGCGCGACTACCCGGTCGTGTTTGCGACGCTTTATATCTTCGCGCTGCTCGGCCTTGTGGTGAACCTCGTTTCGGATTTCGTCTACACGCTGGTGGACCCCCGCATCGACTTCGAAAGCCGGGAGGTCTGAGGCGATGGACGTGCGAACGGACGAACCCATCAGACTTGCGCCTGCGGCACCCGTCGGCGGATTGGCCGGCTATGTGGCACGGTTCCGCGACCGGCTTACACCATCGCCGATCAATCAGCGCCGCTGGCAGAACTTCAAGGCGAACAGGCGCGGGTATTGGAGCCTGTGGTTGTTCCTTGCCCTGTTCTTCCTTTCGCTGTTTGCCGAATTCGTCGCAAACGACCGGCCCATCGTAGTGAGCTATAAGGGCGACATCCTGATGCCGGTGTTCGTGGACTATCCCGAATCCCGGTTCGGCGGGTTTCTTGCCGTCACCGACTATCGCGACCCAGTGGTCAAGGAAGAGATCGAGACCAACGGGTGGATGCTGTGGCCGCCGATCCGGTACTCCTATGACACCATCAACCGTGATTATCCCAGGCGGCAAAGCCCTAGCGGGCTGTGTCTGGGTTATCCCGCTCCGCCGCCGTGGGCTACGAAAACAGAGCTATGCGAAAGCGAGACGACGCCGGATCAGTTGGCGAGGTTCAACGAGCTTGGCAATAGGAACTGGCTTGGGCTCGACAACCAGGGCCGGGACGTTCTGGCGCGCGTGATCTACGGGTTCCGGATTTCGGTGCTGTTCGGCATCCTGCTGACAATATTTTCCTCCGTCATCGGTGTGACGGCGGGCGCGGTGCAGGGGTACTTCGGCGGACGGGTCGACCTCATCTTCCAGCGGATCTTAGAGATCTGGTCGTCGATCCCGTCGCTGTTCGTGCTGTTGATCATCTCATCGGTTCTGGTGCCAGGTTTCTGGACGCTGCTTTGGACGCTGCTGCTGTTCCAGTGGGTTTCACTGGTTGGTGTCGTGCGCGCGGAATTCCTGCGGGGACGCAACTTCGAATACATCACGGCTGCGCGCGCGCTTGGCCTGGGTGATGCAAAGATCATGTGGAAGCACCTGTTGCCCAACGCGATGGTGGCGACCCTGACGTTCCTGCCGTTCCAGTTGTCGAGTTCGATCTCGGCGCTGACCGCGCTCGACTTCCTAGGGCTTGGGCTGCCACCTGGTTCGCCGTCGCTGGGTGAACTTCTGCTCCAAGGCAAACAGCATCTGGAAGCGCCCTGGCTGGGGCTGTCCGGCTTCTTCTCGCTTGCCATCATGCTATCGCTGCTGATCTTCATCGGCGAAGCCGTCCGCGACGCGCTCGATCCGCGCAAGACCTTCCGATGAGCGGAGCGAAGATGAAAAACCATCAGACCCTGGTGCAGGTTCGCAACCTCTCGGTGCTCTTCAGGCAGGGCGAGGCACGCACGCTGGCGGTCGATCGCGTGTCGTTCAAGATTGGACGCGGGGAAACCGTTGCGCTCGTGGGAGAGTCCGGATCGGGCAAAACGGTTTCGGCGTTGTCCATCCTCAAACTGCTGCCCTATCCGGCGGCCTCCCATCCAACGGGAGAGATCTTCTT
>CAYGRH010000262.1:0-4935 GCA_964352165.1 uncultured Hyphomicrobiaceae bacterium
ACTGGGCGTCCTGAAGCTTTGTCAGCAGTGCGCGGCGGGCCTCGTCGATGCGCAGGAGCGGGGCCGAAAGCGGCTCCAGGCCGCGCTTCTTCAGGCCGGCGTCAAAGGCTTTGGCGTTGTCTTTGATCCACTTAATATCGAACACGGGTCTGGCCTTCTCGTTTTCATGGCGTCGCGGATTGTTTCGACGAACCTATAGGACGCGCGCCCGCGCTGGTCCAGCGGTGGCCTGGAAAAATCGGACCAACTTGACAGCGCCGCAACGCGCGTAATTTGGCGGGAACTACAGCGCAAATCGATTGCCGCGTCCGCACTGTGGGAGGCATACCGATCAATCCCATTACCGAGGGAAATATGACGCCCATCTTTATCCTATTGATGATATCGCGCTTGATTCAAAAGATCAGGAATGCTCCCAGATCTAGGGTCCGCAATCGGCCTCTGCGCATAAGCTTGAAGGTTTCAGTTGAGTGGTAGCTCCACTGAGAGGCTGACAGAGGAACGGAGTTTTGCGCTCCGTTTCTCCACCCCAGCCTGACCCAGGTCAGTCGTCGTCGCGGGCGGCTTCGCGGGCGGCGTTCTGGGCTTCGACGCGGGTGACGGCGAAGATCGACAGCTCGTACAGAAGCATCGTCGGCAGGGCCATGATGACCTGCGAAATGATGTCCGGCGGCGTCAGCATGGCGGCGACGACGAAGATCGCCACGGCCGCGTAGGGCCTGCCCTTTCGAAGCGTATCAGCACCGACCATGCCGGCACGCGCAAGCAACGTCAGCACAACGGGCAATTGGAATACCAATCCGAAGCCGAAAATCAGCGTCATGATCAGCGAGAGGTATTCCGACACCTTCGGCATCAGCTCGATTGCGGGCTGTCCATCGGCTGCCGACTGGGTCAATCCGATCGAGAACTGGATCAGGATCGGCATGGCGATGAAGTAGACGATCGCCGCACCTGCCAGAAAGAATACCGGCGTCGCGATCAGGTAGGGAATGAAAGCGTTGCGCTCGTTCTTATAGAGGCCAGGCGCGATGAACATGTAGATCTGGGTCGCGACCACGGGGAACGACAGGAAGGCTGCGCCGAACATGGCGAGCTTCAGGTGCGTATAGAGCTGTTCGAGGAAGTGCGTCGCGATCAGGCGGACTGCGTGGTTGCCCGAGGCCCAGATGTAGGGCCAGACCAGGACGTTGTAGATCTGCTGAGCGAAAGCAAAGCAGATCGCAAACATGAAGGCGAATGCGATCAGTGCGTAAATCAGTCTGGTGCGAAGTTCGATCAGGTGTTCCATCAGCGGCGCCTTGGAGGCGTCGATGTCGTCCTGACCGTCGTTGGATGTATCTATGCGTTCCTGCACCGGCTTCAGGCTCCCGCCTTGGCTGAGGCTGGCGAGGGGTCGGTTGAAGCCGTTGAGCTTGCGGCGTCACCGACCTGCGTGTTTGCGGGTTGGCTCGCCGGCTCACTGACGGCTGGTTCGCTGGCAGGCTCGGGGGCCGCAGCGCCTGTCTGTTCCGAGGCTGCATCGAGACCGGCGCCGATGCCCGTCTTGCCAGCAGGTGCTTCAGCCTTACCCTGGGGTTTATCGAGTAGAGGCTTGGTCGCGCTCTCGACGTCGCGGCGGACCTCGGAAAAATCATCCTCAACCTGGCGGCCGACATCGCGCACGGATTTTTCGACTTCGTTTTTCATGCCGACAACGTCTTTGCGCAACTGGTCGAGTTCGGTTTCGCGCAAGGCTTCGTCGAACTGGGCGCGAAACTCGTTCGCCTGTTTTTTGATTACGCCGAGATAGCGGCCCAATGTGCGCAGGAACACCGGCAAGTCCTTCGGCCCCACGAACAGCAGGGTGACGATGCCGATAATCAGGAGTTCGCTCCAGCCGATGTCGAACATGGATGCTCGGAGTTCCCGGCGCGAGGCCTGCCGTCAGGCCCACACGCCCCAAGGGGTCAAAGATGTCTCAACGATAGAGCGCCGCCGGGGGCTTTCACAACCCTTCGACGGCGCTAATGGCAAACAGCACGGGCTTCCCGCGCAGCGCGTGCAGCCGACCGGCAGGGTTCTTCCGGATAAACCAGCAACCCCGCAGCCGCCACAAGGCTGGTCCTAGCTGACCTTTGAGCCTTCCTGCGCCTTCTCGTTCGAGGCGGCCGGCTCGTGGTCGATGGATTTTGCCGTGCTGCCGGCATCCTTCTTGGCCACGTCTTCGTCGTCGTCGGCAATGCCCTTCTTGAAGGACTTAATGCCTTTGGCGACATCGCCCATCAGCTCGGAAATTTTGCCCCTGCCGAACAGCAAGACAAGAAGCAGAACGATGATCATGATCTGCCAGAAACCTGGATACACGCCGGATCTCCTCGGAATGATGAATAGCCGCGCGTTTTCCAAAACGGGCTGCGGCTCGGTTGAGGGCACTATCGCAGAAACGGAAGAGGGCAGCAAGCGCGTGCGACGCTGGCCTCAGCAACGTTAACGTCTTGTAATCACGTTAATTCCTGGTCGCACTTGGGAAACACCAAAACGCGGCTCGCGTCGATTTCGATGCCTACCTCCGCACCTTTGCGCCAATCCTCGTTTTCTAAAGCTCGTGCGCGCAACGGTTCATCGAAACCAGCAACCCCGATATCCAAAAGCCCGATATCGCCCAGGAACTTAACGTGCAGCACCCGGCCGGATAAGCCGGTTCCCGGCGGACCGACCTTGATGCCGCGCTCGCGGATACACATGATGGCCATTTCGCCGTCGGCAATTCCAGGAGCGTCGAAATCTCCGGCAGGGGTGGAAATGCGGCCGCCTTTGACCTCGTAGGAGACTTCGTTGATCTCGGAAAACAGCCGTGCAATGAAGAGTTCGGCGGGATGATGATAAAGGTCCTCGGCCTTGCCGACCTGGACAATCCGGCCCGCGCGCATGACGGCGATGCGGTCGCCCAAGCGCATGGCCTCTTCCGGGTTATGGGTCACGATCATGCAGGTGGTGCGGGTTTCGCGCAGCAAAGAGAGAGTTTGTTCCTGCATGTTGTCGCGGAGCTGCACATCGAGGCCGGAAAACGGCTCGTCCATCAAAACCACCGATGGGCGGGGGACGATTGCGCGGGCGAGGGCGACGCGCTGCTGCTGGCCGCCTGACAGGATATGTGGGTAGGCCGCGGCGTAGCGGTCCATGCCGACGCGGGCCAGGATCGCGTGAGCCTCAAAGCGGGCCTCGTCGGGCGGGGAGCCTTTCAAGCCGAAGGCGACGTTTTCCTCGATGGTCAGGTGCGGGAACAGCGCGAAGTCCTGGAACATCAGGCCGACTGAACGTTTTTCCGGAGGAACGAAGCGGTCGGGTCCGGCGACCTCCCGGTCATTGATCAGCACCCGGCCTTTTGACGGCCGCTCGATGCCGGAGGCGATCCGCAGCAACGTCGTCTTGCCGCAGCCCGATGGGCCAAGCAGACAAACGACTTCGCCGGGGGAAACGTCGAGGTCCACGCCATTGAGTGCATGCGCGTCAGCGCCGTAGCTGCGCTCGACACCTTCGAACGTGAGGCGGGCGGCGAAAGTCGCTGCCGCGCGAACGCGCGAGGAGCCGGCTGCGGCAGGTGCGAGCTCGGGCGGGGGCGGTTGGTTTTTGAACTGCTCGAACAGCCAGTGCTTAAAACGCACGTTTTCAACGCCTCTTCAGGGTCTTGTGTGTACGGGCCTGGAGTGACGCCGCGCCGAAGCCATCCCGTGAGATGATACCGTATTATTCGCACCCGTTTGGCCGGGCGTCTCGCATCTGGCTAATCATGATGACCGTTTGCGTCCAGAAATCCTTATCCCGACTTATCCGGCTTCTTGCCGTGGGGCAAGTTACCGGTCCCGGCAGGTCTCTCATCGTCACTGAGATCATCGGTGATATCGGCCTCCATCTCGTCTCCGGCATCTTCGTCGAGCTCTTCGTCGTAACCGTCGATATCGTGATCGCCGTGGTCGAATTCCAGCTCGTCTTGAGTTGCAACGCCCGCTTCATCCTCTTCGTCGAGCGGCATCTCGTCGGGCATCAGCGCTGCAACATCGCTGGGCTGGGGCATCGCAAAGTTTGCGGGGAGGGAAGAGTCCAGCAGCCCTGCCCCTTTCAGTTCGGCCATACCCGGCAGGTCGGCAACTGATTCAAGCGTAAAGTGCTCAAGGAATGCCTCGGTCGTGCCGTAGGTGACGGGCCGGCCAGGCGCACGGCGGCGGCCGCGCATGCGTACCCAGTTCGTTTCCAGCAGTATGTCGATGGTGCCAGCAGACGTGGACACGCCGCGCACTTCCTCGATTTCCGCGCGTGTCACAGGCTGGTGGTAGGCGATTATGGCCAGCGTTTCGAGGGCCGCCTTCGATAACCGGCGCTCTTCGATAGCGAATTTTTCCAGAATGAAGCTCAAATCCTTGGCCGTCCGGAACGCCCACTTCCCCGCCACTTTGACGAGGTTGACGCCGCGCGGCTGGTAGGCCTGTTTCAGCTCTTCCAGCAAAGCTGAAACGTCGTCGCCGTCGTCGAGGCGTTCGCTAAGCTTCGCCTCATCAAGCGGATTTGCCGAAGCAAACAGCATGGCTTCGAGAATGCGCAGCTTGCGCAGATGGTCGGATGCGGGGAAGGCAACCTCCGAGGCTGCAGGCGTATCGGATACGGCAGGCTCAAGAGTTTCTCCGGGCTCTTGCTTAGCGCTTGCTGCCGCTTCGTCGATCGCGGCGCCGTCTGAGGTCACGAGCTTGAGAACCGGGCCCGCCTGCGGGCTTTCGTCGATCGGCTTGGTCATTGCGAAGCCCCTTCCTCGCTATCGTTGGGCGCTGTCTTTTCGTGCGCGTCATCTCGCGGAATGTTGCGGACTTCGTCCTCGCGCTTGCGCATGAAGATCGGGCCGAACGCCTGCTCCTGGCGCAGATCGACAAGGCCCTCCCTGGCCATTTCCAATGTCGCGCC
>CAYGRH010000263.1:0-2895 GCA_964352165.1 uncultured Hyphomicrobiaceae bacterium
GTGATGAGGACGACAAGGATCGTCCCCGTCGGCAGCGTGTTGCACAACAGGGCAATCGCCACGTTCCCGCCCGCCAGCTTATCGGCCATGATGCCGGAGCCGACCACGGCCGCCAGCAGAAATGCCGTGCCGAGGGCTTCCGCCAGCAGGCGTTGCGACTTCGTATAGCTCATGAAGACATCACTCTGCGTTCGCCTTGGCTGGTGGGGCGCAGCACGGTTCTCCGACTGCATTGCTCAAAGACCCGCACAGCTCTGGCAGGCCTTGACAGCAGTCTTCGGTGAGATAGCCCAGCAGCGTACGCATACCCTCGACGCGCACGGCGTAATGCACAAACCGCCCCATCCGCCACGACATCACGAGGCCGGCGCGGTCGAGTTCCTTGAGATGAAACGATAACCCGGTCGATCCGATGCCGACAGCCTTGGCGATGTCGCCGGCAGCCATACCTGACGGCCCGCATTTCACCAGCAGGCGAAACACGGCAAGCCGACTGTCGTGAGCCAGCGCGGCGAGCGCTTGAACGGCGTCTTGCTGTTTCATAAATTCATCTATACAAGAATTATTGAAATAAGCAATCTGTCTTGGGCACGTTGAGATAGAGGTGTTCGCCGGCAGGGCGCGCGCCAAATGGTTTCATCAGGCGTGGAGCGATTGCGATGCAACTTGAAAGTGCGCAATTTGCGCGGACGAACAAACGAACGCGAAAGGCCGGGAATGGCGACTGACAAGCTGAGTGACGTCGGCAACGGTAAGACTGACGCGAACGGGCCGGGCGCGCAAACAACGGACCTCCCGAACCTCGATCGGGGCTCATTCCGGCCCATCGACAAGTCGGCGTTGTTTGAGGCAAAGCGCGCGGTTCACGCACCCCGCATCCTGCTGCTCTACGGTTCGGCCCGCGAGCGCTCCTACAGCCGCCTTCTCACCTTCGAGGCCGAACGCATCCTCAATGCGCTGGGCGCCGAAACGCGCGTCTTCGATCCGCGCGGCCTTCCCCTTGCCGACGACGCGCCTGAGGATCACCCGAAGGTGCGAGAACTGGCCGAAGCCGTGATCTGGTCGGAAGGCCAGGTCTGGTGTTCGCCCGAGCGCCACGGTGCCATGACCGGCATCCTCAAATCGCAGATCGACTGGATACCGCTGAGCATCGGCGCGGTCCGGCCGACGCAGGGCAAGACGCTTGCCGTGATGCAGGTCTGTGGCGGCTCGCAGTCGTTCAACGCGGTCAACCAGATGCGCGTGCTCGGCCGCTGGATGCGCATGATCACCATCCCCAACCAATCCTCGGTGGCCAAAGCGTTCCTGGAGTTCGAAGACGACGGCCGCATGAAGCCGTCCGCCTACTACAACCGCGTCGTCGACGTGATGGAGGAACTGGTGAAGTTCACGCTTCTGACGCGCGATGTCTCCGCCTACTTGACCGACCGCTACTCCGAGCGCGCCGAAACCGCCGCCGATCTCTCAACCCGCGTCAACCAGCGCAGTCTTTGAGAGGGTGGGGGCGATAGCGATGGGGCAGGAGCGATAATCCGCTTTGCTCCATCGATGCGTCACACAAGGGTGGCGTGATCCCACAAGCTGTCATTGCGAGCTCTGAAATTGACGAGCTGTTGAACGGCGGCGTTCATGTCCACAGTGGAAGGTGGTGCAGTCACAAAACTAGCGCCTGGCAAGCTCGCTTCTGACCCGAAGCAGTCAGTCGGTCGACGTCGGCTGTTGAGGCGATTGCGTCGGGTTTCTTGGCTCGTGAACGACGGTTAAAGCGTTCGTTGGCGCACTTTCAATAGACTATTTCCGAGCTTGCCTAGATCTTGCGAAACTCGCCAAACGGTCTGCTTCCAAATCTCCTCGCTTGATGGCCGCCTGAACGGCACAAGCAGGTTCGCTGTCATGTCTGCAATCTCTAAATTTGCAATTCGCTGCGAGGGCATCGATATCCTCAAAAGCGTCTTCAGTGGTTTCGACCGGCTCCCAGCTCTCCAATCCTCGCACGCCGGGCGTGTCGATGATTGAGCCACCGTTTGGTCGAATGAAGAGTTGACGATGTGTCGTCGTATGGCGACCGCGATGATCATCAGCCCGGACGCTCTGGGTCGCCTGTGCGGCGCGGCCGAGCCATCGGTTGATCAATGTCGATTTGCCAACGCCAGATGAGCCGACGAGGACGATCGTGCGATGAGGATGGAAATACGGCTCGAGTTCTTCAAGGCCAATGCCTTCGCGCGCGCTTATGATGTGAATTGGTACGCCGGGCGCAATCTCGGAAATCTGCTTCGCCGCCTCCGCCGGGCATGAAGAGAGATCTGCCTTGTTTGCCACAATTACAGGACTGGCACCGCTTCCCTGGACCAGTTCAACAAAGCGCTTCATGCGTGCCAGATTGTAGTCGCCATCGAGCCCCATCACTATGAAAGCAACGTCGACGTTTGACGCCAGCAACTGAGGGCGCTGTTCACCGGATGCCTTGCGAATAAGCGCGCTCGTACGCGTCAGCACGCGCTCAATGATGGCTGGCCCATCGCCTTCGGCAGGTCGGAAGACGACGAAGTCACCTACTCCGGGAAGTTCAGAGCGCTGCTTTGTACGACTACGGAGGGCTCCACTTGCCTCGGCCGTGATCTCGCTCTCGCCGGTAGCGACCTGATAGTGAGTGCGATGCTCCCCTACGATTCTGCCCGGCAAAAGATCTTGGCAGAAATACTCTGAGACTTCCCTTTTTTGGCGCTCAGTCCATCTAAATTCTTCTAGAGTCACAATTCGGGACCTCAAAAGCTGGTTTTTCTCAGCGCAAAATTCGTAGATTTGTGCTCGGTCATCGTCGATTAGAATTTTGACCTCGCTGCTTCGTGATCAAAGCAGATCGCGCCGAACCGCATAGTCTCGATAGGACGA
>CAYGRH010000263.1:2905-4934 GCA_964352165.1 uncultured Hyphomicrobiaceae bacterium
CCACAATAATCATGAAGCTATCCTTCCTCCTTAATGCATCCCGATCCTGGATGCCGCAATCAATGGCCCCAGAGTCTCAGGTTGGCCCCAAGCCGAAGATCTCAACGCGCCGGACGATGTTTGCAATTGAAGGCAGACCAGTCGAAGACGGTGGTTGTGTCTGCTATCGCTGGTTCAGCGGTCATACCCTGGGCCGCCCACGACTTCGGTAGATGACCCATTGCGGTCTAAGGCGCCGTCGGATTGTCAGCGCCCCGTCAAAAAAAACGCCCCTGCAACCAGCGGAGATTGTCAGCCAAATGATTGACGATTTTCCATGTGTTTGATCAGGAGGGAGCGAACATCCTTTGCAGTCAGCTATTCACTTTGACGCTTAAAAGAGACCCAACAACGGTTGATCGTTCGGTCTGCAGCCCCACTGCTGAATATGGCGGCGCTTGGGACGTGCGCGCGTTAGCGGTGAGCACCAAGCTTAGTGTCAGAGACCGAGCTGTTTGACGTGAGCTGAGCGCTGCCATCACCCTGCAACTTCATCGAGGCGCGGGCTGACGCCCAAACACTTTGTAGCGGTATTCTTAGGCGAACGCTGCCACCGTAGGCTTCGTAGTCAGCCACACCGACACCATCGTAGAAGCCCTCGCCAGTAATCACAAAACCGTAGGATGATTGCAGCTGTAGTCCAGCTTCCACCCGCCCGCGTAGTCCTTCATTTGAGGCTATTGCTATGCCGGTGTCGAGGTCTAGCGTATCTGCGGCCTTGAAATCCCAAATTCCTTTGAGGCTGACATAGGGTGAGATCGTCGTGCCATCTCGGCTTTGAAGGCTGGTCGATATTTTCGGCCCAAACGTGACCCGCCCCAGAAAGGTCGTCTGGCTTGAAATGAAGATGTTCTGGCTGTCTGTGTAAGCCTGTTGTTCCTCTTCGAAATAGAGCAGACCAACGTGCGGAGCAAAATTCCAACGACCATGTGTGAAGTCGCCGGTTAACTGGCCGCGCACCATCAAGCGCTCGCCTTCGAATTTATCGACATAGGTATTAAGCGGGCTCACCTTGTTGTTGGATTTGCCCCAGGCAATGCGGCCGTCAAACAATAAGTTGTCGTGCAGGCGGGCGACCATATAAGGGCCGATCATCCAGCCATCTCCCGAGGCGGACATGCCTTGCGTCGAACCTTTTTCATCGGCGTGGTCGTACTGCGCCATTACACCGAACAATAGATGGGAGCTAACGCGGTAATCTGCACCGACATAGTATAATCCAAGCTCGCTGGAGCTTGTGTCACGATTGGCATAAACCAGCTTGCCCTGTGCCCAGATGTCGAAGTCGCTCGCACCTGGTGTGCCATCAAAACCGTTGCCATGGCGCGCACCAAGCCCCATGGCCTGGCCAAGCTCTGCCCGGCGCTTGGTTTTGTCCGCATCGCTTGCCGCTGCGATCTGGCGCAACGATGTTGAAAATGCCAGCTGCCCGTTAGCAAGCGAACCCGCTCCGGTGAAATTCACTGTTCCGCCTTGGCTGCCGCCACGACGTTGATTTAATCGGTTCACCAAGCCCGGATCATTCGATGTGATCTGGTCGGCTCTGCGGCTCATAAAATTCTTGATCACGGCACGGGTGCGTGCGGCTGTGCTTGTCATTGTGCTTGTCATTGTGCTTGGCGCCAAAATGACGGTGAACCCAGCCACGGTATGTGAGTTTGCAGGCTTCGACAGAGTGAATTGTAGTTGTTGTCCCCCGTAAGTGTACCTGACTACGACGTTTACAGCATCCCCATACGTAGAGTTCGGAATGTTGTAGTTCCCTGTAACGCTTACCCCGCCCACAGTAACTGAGGAAACTGATGTTGCGTAGTATTGTAAATAGAGACCCTTATCGAAGTACAGCCCGCAACAACTGAGAGTGTTGGAGATGACCACGATAGGGACACTTGGGGCGGTTACCACGGACAGTTCATTCACGGTTGGGCGATAGCGTGTACACGCCGATGTTGCGTGCAGATACCAAGCGGCCACGGGCGCGCCGGCAGAA
>CAYGRH010000264.1:0-4914 GCA_964352165.1 uncultured Hyphomicrobiaceae bacterium
GTCGTCATCACATCGGTCGACCGCGACGACCTCGCTGACGGTGGCGCGACTCACTTCGCCGAAGTCATCAACGCGATCCGCGCGCGCATGCCTGACACGACGATCGAAATCCTGACACCGGATTTCCTGCGTAAGCCCGGCGCGCTCGAAGTTGTGGTCGCCGCACGCCCGGATGTCTTTAACCACAACCTGGAAACCGTCCCCGGTCAGTATCTCAAGATCCGCCCAGGCGCGCGCTACTTCCATTCGCTTCGGCTGTTGCAGCAGGTGAAGGAACTCGACCCGGCCATGTTCACCAAGTCGGGTATCATGGTGGGGCTGGGAGAAGAGCGCGATGAAGTCCTCCAAGTCATGGACGACCTTCGTTCAGCAAATGTGGACTTCCTGACCATCGGTCAATACCTCCAGCCGACGCGCCGTCACGCCGAGGTCAAGGCCTTCGTCACGCCGGACGAAGTCAAGACTTACGAGCGCATCGCCTATGCAAAGGGCTTCCTGCTTGTGTCTTCCAGCCCGCTGACGCGGTCGAGCTACCACGCCGACGACGATTTCCAGAAATTGCGCGCAGCACGCAATTCCGGGCTCTCAGCGACGAAGTAACCGCGCGCCAAAAGACCTCTGAACCCGAGCAAAACGTCGCCAGACCTTGATTTATAAGGTCAATCGCGCTGGGATCACGGCATTCGCCGATTTGACGATTCGTCCGCGGTTAATCAGGGTCCATTCCAGACTGTCTCAGATCCAGACTGTCTCAGATCATCCGCCTTCACGTCGCAGCGCTCGCAAGATGCCAGACAAATGCCAAGCTTTGCCACCAAGCGCCGGAACCCTTTCTCATCGCGGCAGATGTACGATCTGGTCGCTGATGTCGAACGCTATCCGCAATTTTTGCCGTTGTGCGAGGCATTGGCCGTACGCGAACGCAACGACATCGGCGATACCACGGTCCTCGTTGCGCGCATGAGCATCGGCTACAAGGCAATCCGCGAAAACTTCACGACCCGCGTGACCTTGAAGCCCGCCGAACAACGCATCCTGGTCGAGTATCTGGACGGCCCCTTCCGCCACCTTGAAAACCGCTGGGCATTCCTGCCGGAACCGGATGGCGGCTGCCTGATAGACTTCTACATCACCTACGAATTCCGCTCTGCGATGCTGGGGATGGTGATGGGCGCCGTATTCGACAAAGCGTTTCGCAAATTCGCCGATGCGTTCGATGCACGCGCCTACAAGGTCTACGGCCGCCCGGAGCCGCAAATAACCGCGAATGAGAGCGGCGGCGTCCCAACGAGCTGAATGGTTGGAGAGGCGCTATCGCGGCCGGAAGTCGGTTTCAGCGAACCACCCGGTCGACGTTCTTCGCGGTTTGCAGGCCTTTTACGGTATCGAGCCCGACAGCGCCCGACAAAATAGTCCCGTCGAGATCCGCTCCGCTGAGGTCTGCCCGCGTCAAGTTCGCGCCGGTCAGATCCGCGCGCGAAAGATCGGCGTCAACGAGCGTCGCATCGGTCAGGTCGGCACCGTCCAGACGGGCAAACCGGAACAGCACCTTGTTGAGGCGCGCACCCACCAGCTTGGCCCCGCGCAGATCAGCCGCCAGCAATTCACTGCGCCAGATGTGCTCGATGAACCCGGTCGCCCCGAACGGCGCGAGCATCGCACCGCTGAGATCCGCCCCGCGAAAATCGCCCTGGTTGAGACGTCCGAAAATTTTGGCCCCACGCAGATTGGCGTTGGCGAAAACAATCGCCGGATCGCCGATGGCTGACAGCGTGGAAAAAGCCGATGGCCGAAGGATGCTGGCTCCCGAAAGGTCGGCACCGGTGAAATCCGTACCGATCAGCACGGCGCGATCGAGCCTTGCATCGCTCAGGTCGGCCTGCTTGAGAACGGCACCGCGCAGGTCAGCGCCGAACAGATCCGTCCCAGCCAGTATCGCGGATTTGAAATCCAGCCGGGCCAGATCGAGGTTCGACAGATCCAGATCACTGAAGTCAGGCCGTGCACCCTCAGGCGTATTGAAAAGACGCCCTGCAATCTCGCGCGCCGACAGGTCCGCAGCACGCGCTTGGTCCGCGCAGACAATTGCGCCCAGCGCGACTGCCAGCAGCATGGCCAGCCAGACATCGGTGAGCCGCGCGGTTCGTGTTTCGATTGCAGCCGCGAAGGCAGGGGAATTTGCTGTCATCATTGCCGCAGACTTTATCCGATACCGCGGGCGATAGCGATGCGGCTCATCTCACGACTTTGCGAACAAGCTCGAAAGCCTTGACGACGGTCAGTTCGCGGACACGATCCCGACCGACATCGCCGAACCGGCAGGCTTCGATCGCAGACCGTCCCGCGCGTGATGCGGCGGCCACATAAACCAAACCAACGGGCTTGTCGGCACTGCCGCCACCAGGACCTGCGATACCTGTGACCGCGACCGCAACACCGGCAGATGAATGCGCCAATGCGCCGGAAGCCATTGCTTCAGCCACCTCACCGCTGACGGCGCCCAGTCGCGCGATCAGATCGGCAGGTACACCCAAGAGCTCGGTTTTAGCCTCGTTTGAGTAGGTTACAAACCCGCGCTCAAGGACATCGGATGAACCCGCAACCGAGGTCAGCGCTCCAGCAATGAGGCCGCCCGTACAACTTTCAGCCGTTGCGAGTTGCAAACCGCTCGCACGCAATTCATCCAACAAGTCGGCCGCATCCGTGCATGTCTGGGGACCGAGTAGCATCTATGAACCTCGCAGCAATCAGGCAGTGGCTAATGTCGACAGGGCAGGGCTCAGAACAACACCCGCATAAGACATTCTCCATCCCAGCCTAACAGGGATCACGCAAGACCGATTGCCCATTCCACATCCTGCATCCCGAATGCAAAACGGGGCAGCCCCGAAGAGCCGCCCCGCATGAAAACAAATCTGCGTCACCAATCAGGGTGCGACAAGCTTTTCAGCCCGGCCCAGCAAGCCGTCGAGAATATCGCGGCTTTCCCCACCCATTGCAGCCTGGGCACGCGTCTGCGCATCACGCCAGATGGGATAGGCATCGCGAAGAACAGCCTGGCCTTTTGGCGTCAGGTGCAGTCCGCGACCGCGGCGGCCAGCAGGTGGATCCATAATGATATGGCCCAGCGCCAACAAACGCTTGAGGTTGCGCGACAGCGTCGATTTTTCAATGTCGAGCTCATGCCCGATTTCAACGGCCGTAATGCCATCGCGCGATGCGAGCTGCGCCAACAATGTGTACTGGCTGGCGGTGATGCCCAATGGCCGCATCGCATCGTCATATACGCGAGTAACAATGCGCGAAAGCTGGCGAACCCGTGTCGCAAGACACATGGCCGAAGTGCTTTCGGCAATTTCCGTAATCGGCGTAGAGCCCTCGAGTGGGCGCTCAACACCTTGAGCCATCATGTTCATTCCGTCGTCCTCGCGTCGGGGATTATGGTCATACAACCGGCTATCTGTTTGATGCCGTGATTCTCAACGGGCGGTCAATGAGCCGGGCACGACCAAATCGCACTTCGCTTGAACTTAACTCGGCACGATGACGCTGGCGCTCGCCATCGCAGCGATGCCTTCTCGGCGGCCAGTGAAACCGAGCCCTTCCGTGGTCGTCGCCTTCACCCCGACGCGACTGACATCGATGCCGAGTATTTCCGCCAACCGGGTTCGCATCGCATCGCGGTGTGGGCCAACCTTCGGCTCCTCGCACAACAACGTCACATCGACGTTGACGATGCGTCCAGCCAGGGCCGACACACGTCTTACGGCATCGGCGAGAAACTGATCAGACGACGCGCCCTTCCACTTGGGATCGCTGGGCGGAAAGTGCATCCCGATATCACCATCGCCGATCGCACCCAGCAGCGCATCGGTCAGCGCATGCAACCCGACGTCCGCATCCGAATGCCCATCGAGCTTTTTATCGTGAGGTATTTTCAACCCGCACAGCCAGACATGATCGCCCTCGCCGAAGCGATGAACATCAAATCCCGTCCCCGTGCGCGTTTCATCCATGTTGCCGTAACCTCCAGGTTGTTCTGCGCTGATGAGTTTGCGCTCGGCCACCGCGATATCCTCAGCCGTCGTCAGCTTGGTGTTATCGGGCGAGCCAGCAACCAGCCTGACATCAAGCCCGGCCCATTCAGCGATCGCGGCATCGTCTGTAAAATCCACCAGCCCTTCAAGGGCTGCGCGCCGATGCGCATCAATGATTGCTCGGAACCGGAAGCCCTGCGGGGTCTGCGCTCTCCACAGGCCGGCGCGCGGAACAGTCTCCTTCACGAGCCCGCCACCGCCTTCGCGCTTCAACGTATCAGCCAACGGTTCAGCAGCAATGGCGCCGGCCGTCGCCGCAAGCCCGGCGACAATCTTCTGGATTGTTGCAGCGGTGACAAATGGACGCGCAGCGTCATGGATCAGCACGCCTTCCGGCGGGCCATCGGTGTGCCCCGCAAGTGCTTCGAGACCGGCGAGAACGGACGCCTGCCGTGTCGCCCCACCGAACACAAACGGTCTCAGCCGTCCACAGGCGATGGGCTCTTCATCCAGTGCAGCGATCGCGTTCTCATACAACGCCACATCGTCTGGATGGATGACCACCAGAATGGGCCCTACGCCGCCACAATCCAAGAAGGCGGCGATTGTGCGCGCAAGTACAGGTCTTCCCGCAAGCAAAGCATATTGCTTTGGCACATCGCCGCTCTTGGACGCGCGCGTTCCGCGGCCAGCCGCAACAATGACAACCGCCGTTCCATTCGAACCAATCCGTTCCACCCGACGTTTTCCCTGCTGCCCCCGACCTGACCGGTCTTATATCTGACGGTTAACACTGATGGCGGGGATCGTGCGAACAACCACCCGAAAAAGCCAGACGCTCTCCACAGACGGGTTGCGCAAATCGAACGGCGCGCTT